>CALBXO010000480.1 GCA_937890335.1 uncultured Pseudomonadota bacterium
ATTGCCGTACGCGCAAGCCTCCAACACACGGCTGGGGACTTTACGTTCTGACTACGTTTGCCTACCATCCCCTGATGGCCGATTCGGCACATGTACTTGTTGTGGACGACAGCCCAGGGATGTTGGCGCTGCACGAGTTGACCCTGCGCGGAGCAGGTCACAGGACCACCCTGTGCAGTTCGGGTCCGGAGGCGCTCGAAGCGCTGAACCGGATTCCCCCCAGCGCGGTGCTGCTGGACATCAACATGCCCGGCATGAACGGCCTGGAGGTCCTCGCCCGGATTCGCCAGGAGTACACGATGGCGCAGCTGCCCGTGCTCATGGTCACGGGCGAGGTGGACCCGCAGTTCATGATCGACGCGCTGGGTACGGGCGCCAACGACTACGTGCCCAAGGACGCGCCGGCTGAGGTGCTGCTCGCCAAGCTTCGCATTCAGCTGCAGCTCGTCCGTCAGTCCAGCGACTCGGGTCTGGGCGCAGTGGGGCCTGTCACCGTCGACGCCCGCGACTCCTACTGCTCGCGCTGCATCCGGATTCTTGCGGCCGATTGTAAGGAGTGCGAGGAGTGCCGCGTCCAGATGCCCGCCGCCGGCTGGAACAGGACTGAAGGCTCTGAATATCCGTGGCTCGGACATCACCTGGGTGGTCGCTACTGTCTGGAGCGGCTGATTGGTTCAGGGGTTGCCGCGACCGTCTACCGCGCGCGGCATGTGGAGCTGGATCGTCTACTGGCGGTCAAGCTGATCGACCTCTCGCGCACTGAGTTCGCCAGTCTCATCAACCGTGAGCGGGTCCAGGCAGAGGCGCTCGCCATGGCGCATGTGGACAGCCCTCATGTGGTCAAAGTGGTTGAGGTGATCGAGCCCCGGCGCGGCCTGTTCGCGCTCGTGATGGACTATGTGCACGGCAGGACCCTTCGGCGGGTTCTGACGGCGGCGCGGCCACGGATCGATGACGCGCTGGACCTCTCCATTCAGATCGCTCGCGGCCTGGCTGTGGCGCACAACTCCAAGCTGGTCCACCGGGACATCAAGCCCGAGAACATCATGATCTCCGACCAGACCGGTGGGGGATACTTCGCGCACCTGGTGGACTTTGGGATTGTGCGGCCCGCCGCAGGCGACCCGGTCTCCACGAACTTCGTTGTCGGCACGCCGCTGTACATGTCGCCAGAGCAGGTCTGTGGCCTGTCGGAAGTCGATGGGCGGCTGGACCAGTACTCCCTCGGGTGCGTGCTGTACGAGATGCTGACCGGCCGGCCGCCGTTTGTGGATGACGATCCCCAGGTGGTGCTCCGGCGTCAGGTACTGGAGCCGCCCGCACCGCTGTCGGACACGCGTCCCGGCATTGGGGCTCCCATCGAGCAGTTGGTGGCTCGAATGTTGGCCAAGAACCCGCGCCACAGGTTCCCGTCGATGGAGCTGTTCATCCGGGAAGCGCAGGCGGTACGCGCGGGTCTGCACTGAGATCCTATTCGGTGTCTGGTTTCGCTCGGCGCGCAGCCACGGCAGCGTCCGGCTGGACGACGGGGGCAAGGCGCTCGGCGGTCTGCCGCACGAGGGTGGACCACTGTTGGTCCACGTCCCGAGTCGCTTTGTCGCTCCAGATCGTCTCGTACTCCCGCTGGCTGCTCTCGTCCGACGCGACGTGCGCATAGAGGTAGCCGTTGCGCACGTCGATGACGTAGGCGTCCAGGTAGCTCTCCACCTTCTCGTCCAGAAACGGCACGAAGAACACGGGTACGATCAGGGCGTTCAAGGCCACCAGCCCGTTGGGCGTGGATTCGACCTTGTAGCCGTAGTCGAACACGAGCAGCACGTCGCAGTGGGCGCGGGCTGCGAGCAACCTGAGCTTCTCCAGGCTGAACGTGGGGGCTGGCTGCCAGTAGGGGCGCGGGCCGTCAAACCGCCGGTCGCCGGTCGCCATCAAGCTCGGGATGCGGTACGTGCCTGAGACATTTGGCACCTCGGCGAGCATGGCTTCGACGTCTTCGACCCGGTCGGGATCGAAGGTGTAGTAGGCCACCTTCAGGCCCGTGCCAATCTGCGGTTTGGCTTGGAAGGCTTTCTCGATCGCCTCGTCGTTGATGACTGGCGGCGTGAGGGGGTCAAAGCCCGCCATCGCGCCGGGTCGGTACACGGAGGAAGTGCCGCAGGCGGCGCTGAGGGTGACGAGGACGGCGAGCAGCGAGAAGACAGGAAGTCGGTAGGACATGTTTTCCTTGTAGGCATTGAGGGATTGAGCTCCTCCTGGCGACCCGAACGCGGGCGGCCCTGATGCCTTACAGGGAAATATTCTCAGTCTGACGGCCCGAGCTGGCCGGACTACCGGACGAACAGCTGGTCCCGTCCCGCCAGCCGGAACAGCCTGTGCTCGCCCACGGCGATGGCCAGCTCGTAGTCCCCGGAGTCCTGCGGCAGCTCCCAGTCCACCGACGCGGTGTTGCGCGTCCTGTCGATGCTGATGACCGTGCAGGTGCCCCCGGTCACCAGGCAAGCCACGTCGAGACTGGCGTCGAGGTTGGACATTCTGTAGGTCAGCACGACCCCCGGAGATGCCTCGTCGTAACTGTCGTCGACCTCGCCGACGGCGGCGTCGGTGACATCCAGGGCAAACAGGGAGGAGGCACCGTCGCGCGCGTCGAGCACCCAGGCGAGCCCCTGGCTGAATTCCAGCGCTCCGGCGGTCTGTCCCGCGTTGTAGGCCCCGATTAAAGTGGGGTTCTCGGGGTCGCTGACGTCGTATTGCACGATGCCACCAGTCCCCGTCGCGACAAAGGCGGAGCCGTCGGCGACGCGGATGTCGTTGGCCTCCGCTGGCGTGTCGATTTGTGCCAACAGCGCAGGCGCGCCGGGATCGGAGACGTCGAAGACGAACAGCCCCTCAGTGCCGCCTGCCACGTACACGGTGTCCGCGTCCTTGGCGACCGCTCGAGCGTCGGTGGGTGTCGCCTCCTCGCCCGCCAGTTGCGGATTGCGGGGGTTGGCCACGTCGACGATGACCAACCCACCGGGACCATCCGCGACAAAGAGGTAGTCGCCGTCCACCAGGAGGTCCAGCGCAGATCCGCCGGTGTCGAAGCTGTTGTGCAGCGTGAAGTTGGGCGGCCGTGTGGTGTCGATGACCTCGATGCGGGAGCCGCTGGCCACGAAGGCGACGCCGGGGTTCACAGCGACGGCAGCCGCCGGCTGCAGCGTGTCGTAGCTCCCCTTGACCCGAGGCGTCATCCTGTCCGTCACGTCTACGACCAGCAGCCCGCCTTCGCTCGACGCGACGTAGACGTCGTTGCCGGAGACGACCACGTCTTTGGCCTCGCCCTCGGTCTCCAGCGTCGAGATGATCGATGGGTTGGACGGTTGGGAAGCCTCCACGAGCGTCAGGTCTGGGCCCGCCAGGTAGGCGACACCGCTGAGCACGTCGAGCGCGTTGACCTTGCCGCTGAGCTGAAGCTCACTGACCAACGTCGGGTTCTCCGGGTTTGAGACCCCGACCAGCTGGAGATTGCCGTCCCCGACAAGGGCCAGGCCGTCATTGACGGTCACAGCGGCGGCGGGTCCCGGCGTGGTGTAGGCGCCCAGGAGAGAAGGGTTGGCAGGGTCGCTGATGTCTACCACTTCCAAGGTCGCGACCGAGGGGATCGCCACGTACAAACGGGCGTCCTGCACCCACACTCCGGCCGGCTGCCCCCGCGGTGTCCAATTACCCCGCACAGTCGGGCTCAAGAGCGTGGACACATCCAGTATGGTGACGCCGTTGGTATCGCTGAAGACGACGGTGCTGCCCGAGGCAGCCACGCCGTTGACCGGCCCGTCAGCGGGGATCTGGGCCCTGCGCTGGGGCGTCTCCGCGCGCTCGAGGTCCACGACCGACAGCTCCGTTTCGCCGCCGACGTAGGCGACCGTGCCGATGGCAACGATGCATGTGGCTTGCCCCGACGCCACGCGGGCCGCACCAAGCTCGGTGGGGTTGGCCGGGTTTGCGACGTCGAACACGGTGATTTCGCCGGCGCGGTCCACGACGTACACCCGACCACCACCCGGCGCGGCGACATCAACGATGGGGTTGCCCGTGGCGCCGTCCCCGAGCTGTGCCGGGGCCTGCGGGTTCGTCACATCGACGATTCGCAAACCACCATTTTCAGCGGCGACGTACGCCAGCGAGCCTTGGACGTCGATTCCCACAGCCGAACCTGTCAACGCGACGGAGCCGACAATTGCAGGCTTGGAGGCGGTGGTGTCGACCACCAGCAGGCCTTGTGAGCCGGCAGCCAGGTAGGCCAACCCCTCTTCGCCGAACTCCGAGTCGCCGACGTCACCCGAGGTCTCGACGGCGCGTCGGAACGGATGCTCGTCGAGACTGATCCGCTCTCCGTCGTAGGCCAGGACGGAGACCACGGCCTGGGCCGGTGTGCTGGACGCCGTCCCGTCGTTGACGATCAGCTGGAACACCAGGTTCCCGCCGCCGGCGGGCGCGTCGAAAAACGGAGTGGAGGACGAGTTGCTCGAGAGCACGACGTCGATGCCGCCGACCTGGCTCCAATTGTAGGTGAGGTTGTCGTTGTCGGGGTCGGTGCTCGCGGAGCCGTCCAGCGCGATGCGCGCACCGGGCGGCGCCGATTGATCGGCTCCGGCGTCGGCAACAGGCTGGTGGTTGGCGACCTGAATGGAGACCTGGTCCTGGTCGCTGTTTGCGCCGTCGGAGGCGAGCAGCTCCAGGACGATGGTGCCCTCCTCGGCGGGTGCAGTAAATGAGGTCGTCGCGCCCGTGCCGTTGGCCAGGACAATCGAGGGGCCCGACAGCTGGGTCCAGGTGAAACTCAGCGCCTCCGTGTCCGAATCCGCACTCCCGCTGGCGTCCAGGCGGACGACAGCGCGCTTGGGTACAGTCTGATCGGGCCCAGCTGACGCCGTTGGAGCAGCGCCGGCGGCCCCTCCACCGTCGTCGGAGCACGCGCCAGATGCGCAGAGGAGCAGGAGCGCCAAGGCAAGGGTGATGCGGCGAATCATGTTTCTCTCATTGGGATGTTCGATCAGTTCGTAACGTCGAAGCCCTCACCGGTGGTGGTGACTTTCTGCCACGACACCAGCGGGGCACCCTCGTCGTACCAGATGGCCGACACAGTGTTGTTGTCGTCGGTCCCAAACGAGCCGAGGACGACAAATGGGATCACGTACTCGACGCTGCCGTTGGGGTCGGCGTTGGTCTCACACATCTCTGTCAACACATCGACGTCGGCGTTGCCGAGGCCTCCGCCGATCTCCGAGCAGCCGCCGGGGGTGATGGAGAAGTAGCCGGAGTAATCTCGACCGTTCTCCACGTGCCCCGGGCGGTTGATGATGAACCGCACGTCGTCAATGACGCCGTCCGCGTTGTCCAGTGTCAACCGAAGCGTCTGGACCTCGATGCCGTCGTTGCGCACGCTGGGCGCGTCAAAGCTGAAGTTGGAGAAACTCGGCGCCGGTTGGGTCGGCCCGGTTACGTCGAAGCCCTCGCCTGCGGCGGTGACTTTGCGCCAGCCAACCCACGGTGTGCCGCCGGTGTACCAGATGGCGGAGACGCTGTTGTTGTCGGCGGGATCGAAGGTCTCTTCGGCGACAAACCGGACGACAAACTCCACGGTGCCCATGACATCGTTGCGCTCGCAGCCGTCCCCCACGATTTCCACGTCTGCGTTGCCGAGGCCGCCGCTGGCTTCGACGCAGAGTGTGTTGGTGACGCGGAAATAGCCCGAGTAGCCGCGGCCGTTCTCGACATGACCGGGACGATTGATGATGAACCGGGCCTCGTCCACGGGGCTACCGTTGGCCAGGGTCAGGCGCAGGGTCTGCACTTCAACCCCGTCGTTGACGATGCTGGGCTCATCAAAGCTGAAGCTCATCAGGCTGGGGTTGGGGGTCGGGGCCTGGGTGATGTCAAAGCCCATGCCGGTCTGTGTCACCTTGGTCCATCCCACCAGGGGCGTTCCGCCCGTGTACCAGATGGCGGAGACGTGGTTGTTCGTGATGGGCACAAAGTTCGTGTTGACGGTGTACGGGAACACGAAATCGACGGAGCCGTCCTCGTTGGCGATGCGCTGGCAGCTGCCCGTGAGGAGCGTGACCGTGTCGTTGCCAAGGTTGGGCGTCACCTCGCTGCACCCCCCGGTGTCGAGTCCGAAATAGCCGCTGTACTCGCGCCCGTTTTCGGTCTGGCCCGCCCGGTTGACGGTCACGCGGGCTTCGTCGACGGAGGCGCCGCCGGAGATCCGCAGCGTGAGGGTCTGGATCTCAGCGCCGTCGTTGCGGAGGCTGGATTTGGTGAACGCGAAGCTCTGGAACGCGGGGGTGGGAGGACCTGCGTCGGTGACATCAAAGCCGTTGCCCGGCGGGGTCACTTTTCGCCAGCTCGTCAAGGGCGCACCGGCGCTGTACCAGATCGCCGAAACCGAGTTGTTCGTGACGGGGGCAAAACTGGGGTTGAACACCAGCCGGGCCACAAACTCCACGGTGCTGTCGGGGTTTACGATGCGCTCACACATCGTCGTCTTGAGTCCGATGTCGGCGTTGCCGAGCCCAGTTGTGATCTCGTTGCAGCTCGACGTTCGGACCCGGAAATAGCCGGTGTTGGTGCGTCCGTTCTCCGCGTGGCCCGATTTGTTGATGAGGAATCGCACCTCGTCCACCGGAGCCCCCTCCGCCAGAATCAGGCGGAAGGTCTGGAGGGTCTGGCCATCGTTTTGAATGGAAGGGACGCCGACCGAGAAGGAGTCGAAAGTCGGCGGAGGTCCGTCACCGCCCGTGACGTCAAAGCCTCCACCGACCGTGGTGACCTTGCTCCAGCCAGTCTGTGCGACGCCGCCGACGTACCAGATCGCGCTGACCTGGTTGTTGTTCACCGCGCCGTAGCTGGACTCGACGGAAAAGCGCACGACGAACTCGACCGACCCGGTGATCTCGTTGACGTTGATCTCGCAGTTGCCGGTCTGGAGGTTGACCTCGGCGTTGCCCAGGCCCGTCCCGAGCTCCGTACAGGCCATGGGAGTCAGCTGGAAATAGCCGCTGTAGCTGCGACCATTCTCGGAATGTCCAGGCCGGTTGATCAGGAATCGAACGTTGTCCACGAGCCCGGCGTTTGCGAGGGTCAATCGCAGCGTCTGAATCTCGATGCCGTCTGCTACGACGCTCGCCTGGTCAAAACTGAAGCTCGTGAAGCTGGGGGCGGGGCAGCTGAGGTCGTCATCCACACGACCGTCGCAGTTGTCGTCGACCCCATTGCAATAGGTCTCGTCGCCGGGAGTGCACCGCGGTTGCTGTCCATTGGGTGTCGAGTTGACGTCGCTCGGGTCTGACTCCATGCCCGGATCGGGCTGCCCGATCATCCACTCCCCGTCGGGGTCCCCGAGCTCCTGGCCGTTCGTGAACCCGTCCTGGTCAGCGTCCAGGTCAAAAAAGTCCTGCCAGTCGACGTTCTGGGACGCCTTGGGCTCGGGCAGCATCGACTCGATCTGGACACCGAGCAGGTTGCGCGGGCCGCCGGGGATAATGTGGCACGTGTCGCAGGTGCCGCCTGGCACCTGGGTCTCGCGGAAGCTGCGGGCCTCGGATACGCCTGGGGAAGACAGGATGATGCCCAGCGCGGTGAGTGCGCAGACAAGAGGCAAAGATTTGCGAAGCATATTCAATCCAATCGGGTAGGCCCAGGCGCGACCATCTTTGCGAATCTTGGGCTAGAAATCCACCCGTCGCATCAGCCAGCGTGGAAGTAGTTTGATCGCCGACATCACCACACCCCAGATGTGCGGCGCGTACACGACAGGCGTTCCGGCGTCGATCCCCTTCACGACGATCTTCGCCACCTCCTCCGGCTCGCCGGCGAACGGCGGCTCGGGCAGTCCCTGGGTCATGGAGGTCCGGACAAATCCGGGCTTGACCGTGATGGTCACGAGCCCCGCGGCACGATACTTGTGATCGAGTGCCTCCAGGTAGTGGCTCAGCCCAGCCTTGCTCGCGCCGTAGATGCCCACAGGCTTTCGGCCGCGGTCGCCGGCCACAGAGCTGAACACGCACAGAGTGCCCCCACCGCGCGACATCAGCCGCTCGCGCACCTGCTCACACAGCGAGATTGTGTTGGCCAGGTTCACCGTCAACAATCGTCGCGCTACGTCGTGGTCGGCCTCCAAGGCGTCCTGCGTCCCAAACGATGCCGCGGTGAGGACGAAGGTATCAAACCCGCCCAGCTCGGTATCCGCGGCTTCAAGTACGGCGCCGAAGCTCTCCGGGTCCGCGAGATCACACGGTGCGTAGGCCACGCGCCCGCGGGCGCCGCGAACCTCGAGGTCTGCAGCGCTGCGCGCGAGCTGGTCTTGATCCCGGCCGAGCAGAAACAACCGATCGCCCCTGCGCGCGAGCTGTCTCGCCACAGCGCGCCCCATGCCACGGGTCGCCCCCAACACCACGACGTTCATCCTGGGTCTCCAAACAGTCGGACCGATTGGGCGCTTCGGATGCGCAGGTCCGGGTCATACTTGCGACGGATCTCGAGGAACCGGTCGACCCTGGGGTCCATGGCCCGGTAGTGCTCGGCGCGGGTCAGCGCGTCCTTGGACAGGTAGATGCGCCCGCCCTCGTCGATGACGAACTCATTGAGTCGGTCGACAATGTGCTGTGTGTCATCGCCCATGGGGATGTCCAGCGCCACGCTGATCCCCGGCATCGGGAAGCTCAGGATGCCGTCGCCCTCGGCACCGCAGTCCTTGATGACCGACAGGAACGACGCGCCCCCGAGGCTCGTGAGCACATCCAGAAATCGGCGTGCGTTGTCCGGCATGCCCGCGGCCGGCAAGACGCATTGGTATTGCGCGAACCCCTTGCGACCGTACATGCGGTTCCAGTGGTGCACGGTGTCCAGCGGGTAGAAGTACGGCTCGGGGTGGATGCAGCCGCGCCGGGCGCGACGCCTGTGCTGGTGGAAGAACAGGGTGTTGAACGTCTTGACGAGCGGACGGCCCAGGAACCCGCTGGGCAGCTCCACCGGGAAGGTAATCTGGGGGCGCGCCCGTGGCGCGCGCGCCGGCGCCTCGTCCGGTTCGGCCCAGCGGCCCTTCATGAGGATCCCCCGGCCCATGGCCGCGCCGACAGACAGGCAATCGATCCACCCGACGGTCATCGGCCAGTCCACGGCCGACTCCCGCAGGGCGACCAGGTACTTGTCGATGTTTCCGATCCGCTCGGTCTCCTGCCAGATCCAGGCGGTGGGCACCTGGACCATGCGGAAGGTCACCTCCAGAATGTGCCCGGTCAGGCCCATTCCGCCCAGCGTCGCGAGGAAGAGGTCGGGCAGCTCCCGCCTGGAGCAGGTCACGATGCTGTTGTCCGCCAACCGCATCTTCAGACTCTGAACATGGCGCCCAAACGTGCCCGCCACGTGGTGATTCTTGCCGTGAATGTCCGACGCGACCATGCCGCCGAGCGTCACGTATTGGGTGCCCGGCGAGACGGGCGTGAACCACAGCTGCGGCAGGAAGGTCCAGTTCAGATCATAGAGACTCAGCCCTGCCTCGGCGGTCAGCAGGCCAGTGTCATGATCGAACGACAGAATCCTGTCGGAGAGCGTGGTGTTGACTGCGACGGGGTGGGAGCTGGGCGGCAGGGAGGAGTCGCCGTAGCTGCGACCCAGTCCGCGGGAGAGGATCGCGCCCTTCGTGAGAGCTTCGAGGTTCTCGTCGCGGGTCTCCTGCCCCTCGGTCCCCACGCGGCCCCACACGGGGAGCACGTTCCTTTTGCCAGTCTTCGACACGCAGCAGGTTATAGGCGCGGTTTGGGGCGCGGACAAGCGCGGGCTGGCATCGAGGGACGGTGCGCTGTCACTTCGCTGCGTCGGTCCGCATCAAAACCCCCAGCAGGAGCCGCCGCACCTCTTCCGCGTGGTATTTGCGACCGCGACCGATGCCTTCGCATTCTGCGGCCTCCACCCACCAGGCTTCCGGCGTGCCCACGACCTCTGGCCAGAAGGGATAGGTGGCGCACTGGATGGGTTTGACCTCGTGGATCGTGCACTTCTCATCCTGGTAGAATGGACAACCAAGGTCGTCGTCGACGGTGATGACCGGGTCATCCTCTCCGTCGAACCACGCGCGAACGGCCTCCGGGACCGTCACGTCGAAATGGGCGGCGATCCGCTCCAGATCGTCCGGTGTCAGGAACACGACCCCGGCCCGCGTGCAGCAGGCACCGCATTGGGTGCACTCGAACTCCAGCGGCTCACTGTCGTAGTACGCCCGACCGTCGAGCAGCTCGGCTTCGTATTCGGCCAGCGTCAACTCGAGGCCGATGACCTTGCGCAGGTCCAGGCCCTTGGGTGATTGGCTCACGTTAGCGGCAATTGCACCGCCCGGCGTCCACGGGAGGCAGATCGTCCAGACTCCACGGCCCGGTGCGGTTTCCGACCGGCTGGACGGTGTACTTGACGGAGTAGAGTCCACGAAGTGTGGCGACGGACAGGAGCGCGCCGCAGCGCGCCGGTTTGACGGTGCCCTCGCAGCCGAGCTTGAGGTTGAGAAAGTCGTCACTGGGCTTCTCCGGCTCAAAACATGCCGCGAGCTCCTTGGCCGGATCGACCTTGCCGCGAGCGCCGATTTTCTGACAGGTCAGCGCGGGGATGACCTTCAGGTCCGCCGTGCATTGGCACAACACGGGACACACGTTGGGCACGGCGCCGAGCAGCGCCAGCAGCGTGCCGGCGAGGTTGTCCAGCAGGGCGAGGTTGTTGGCGAACAATGACCCGGTGGTGCCGGGCTGCGCCTCTGCTGTGGGCTTGCCGGTCAGCAATGCCGCCTCAAAACGCGCGCCGTTGATGCCATCCTCCCGCACGCCGACCAATGAGCCGGACAGGTCCAGCTCCCACCACGCGACGGTCGCCTTGCCCGCCACCTTGACCGGTGCCGCGGGCACGAGCGCCGCCTTGCCGCGCTGCCGGACGGCGTCGCTGAGTCGATCGGCGGCCTCGGTGGAGAGGCCAAGGCCGTCCAGCAGCTTGTCGATGTTGCCCGGGTGCAGGGTGGCGTAGCCGGCCTTGTTCTTGTCGGACGCCGCGAACACGGTGCCGGTGCTCGTCACCGGCGTCCCGGTCAGACGGCCGAGAACCGCCCCTTCAAACTGACTGTCGAACCGGCCCCGGACCGCCTGGAACGCGTGGGAACTGGCGAGCGGGAGGCCCTCAGCCGGAGCCGATTTGATGGAGTTGTTGCGCAGGTCGATCTGCCAGAAGATGGCGTCTCCCTGCCGGACGGCCGCGACGATGATGATGCGCGGCTCTGCATACCAGGCGCGCACGCCGTGTGTGATCGCCAGCTTCATCGCGATCTGGTCGGTGACGTCCGCATACGCCAGGCTGACCAGGCCAGCCGCCGCCGCCAGCGTGGACCGGGTGTAGGCCGCGATTTCCTTGCCGATCGCGCTCTCGGACCCGGTGGCGCCCTTGGCAGCGCCGCTCGCGGCGGTGTGAAGCGCGGGGATCTCCTGTGCCGCCACCGCGCGGAGGAATTGCCGGTTCATCCATCCCGGAGCCAGGAGCACGCTGAAGACCTGGTCGTCGGTGGCAAAGAGGTCCACGACCCCACCTTTCACGTACAGGTCACGGGTGACGACGTCGCCGGCCTTGCCGCCACGATCAGTGTAGAACTCGATCCAGACGCGGTTCAGACCGTTCGCGCGGAACTTTCGCCCTTTGCTGACCGTGTCGCCAAGCGTCAACACCGGGTTCTTGAACACCCCCTTCCGGTCCGTTTGCTCAAACCCAATCGTGATGTTGCGCCAGGACAGTTCCGGCAGTGGTTTTGTGAGGGAGAGGACCTCTCCGCCGCCGCCGTCGCCCTCCACCACATAGACCTTGATGGTCATGCTGACCACGTCCTCGGCTGGCAACGTCTTGAAGCCGCCCTCGGACTGTGCGGGGTGCACGCCGAACGGGCTGCGGTGGAAAGTCGGGTCCATGGGCACCCAGTCACCGTTGAGCTTGGCCTCCACCCAATAATGATCCTCCACGGCGTTGATCAGGGCGCGGTCGCGCGAGGGGTCGTACGTCTTCATTGTGTCGGGCGCGGTGCCAACAAGCTCCGCCTTGCCGACGAAGTCCCGAACGAGGTTCACAGCAGATTTCTTGTCCAGCTTGCCTCGGGTCAGGCGCGCTTCGTAGCCGGCTTCCGAGAGGAGCGCCTGGAGGAGCAGGGCCTGATCGACCGCGTTGCCTGCGCGCGACATCAGCGTCCCACGCACGCCGCGCTGAGCGCCTGCGTACGGCTCAAAACTGATCTTGTCCCGGACCCAGAAGAACACCGACTGCGCCTCCGGCTTGCGGCCCATGGACTTGACCAGCTCCGCCGGTGAGACGGCGGCTTTGTCCACGGTCAGCCCCTTGGCCGACGCGGCGCGGCGCGCCAGCGAGCCGAGCCGATTGTCGTCCTGGGCGCCGGCGGTGGCGCTGCCCATCGTCAGCGCTCCGGCGAGGAGAAGAATGGTGCCTAGGGTACGGCGTAGGGGCTGGGTCATGATCATTCACGGTTCGGCGCCCTCGGGGGCGTTGGTGTCGTCGGTCTCTCCGGGGGGGTGAACGTCGCCAGCGTATGCGGGCATTCGTCCAACGTCAAAATCGGAGGTGAGGCGCCGAAAGCCCTCCCAGACGGCGATGGCGACCACGGGGGTGTATTCGACCCACCGTGGCCAGTCGAGTTCTCGCCAGGTTCCGTCCGCAGCGCGCAGCCAGGCGGCGTGATAGGACAGCACCACCAGGGCGCTCCACACCAGCGCAGAGCGGTTGCGGTGAACGATCGCGAGCGGCACCAGCCACGCGACGTACCAGGGGTGGACCACGGGCGCGAGCAGGAACGTCGCCATGAGCAGGGCGAGCGTTGTGCCTGACGGGCTTAGTCTCTGGTTCAGGCAGAACAGAAGCAGGAGCCCGAGCACCAGCGCGGCCACCGCTTTGGCCAGCGCGATCTCCAGCTCGTTGCGCCAGATCTTGCTCGTGGCCACCAGATCGCCGCTGTCATTTTTCTCTTTGAACGCGATGCGGGACAAGGGCGCGGGCGCCGTGGCGAAGTCCCAGCTCGGGTCGCCACCGTCCGCACCGCGTACGTCCTCCAGCAGCTTGCGCTCGGCAAATGTGAGCAGCTGGAACGGGCCGTCGTTGAACCTCCATTTGCGCGCGTAGGTGGACAGGCTGGAGGTGAAGCTGCCCGGCTCCGAGAACACCAACCGGGTCTGGTACGGAGCAAAGGTGACCACGAGCGTACCCGCGAGTGTCGCGCACAGCACCGCTGCGGTGAGCAGCCGTCGTTGTCCGCGTCTCCACAGGTGCACGAGCAGGGCGGGCAGGGCGAGAATCCCGATGAGTTTCGCGGCCACGCTGACGCCGAGTGCCACTCCGGCCAGCGCCCAACTGCGCGGCGCTCGGGGCCCGAGATCGCGCGCAAGAGCCAGGGCCCAGACCAACGGAGCGATGGCGAGCACGTCCAGATGGGCCGAGCCGGCAAACTCCACGACCATCAATGGATTCCAGGTCAGCAGCAGTGCCACCCAGGCCCGTCGTGAGGGCGTCTGTGCGCCTGAGAGGCGCCAGACTGCTGGAATCATGGACGCCTCGGCGAGGATCATCACCAGGCGCAGACCGGTGACGCCGCCGCCGATCGCGGCGTTGAACGCGAACACCGCCTGCGCGATGGGCGGGTAGATGGTCGGGACCCATTTGTGGTTGACCGCGGGCCAGATGATGCTGTCCCGCAGCGGCGCGAGCGCCTCGGAGTCAGGGGCGTGGATGTACGGGTTGATGCCGTTGAGCTGGACGACTCCGTCCCACAGATAGCGCCACACATCGTCGGACAAATGGAC
>CALBXO010000481.1 GCA_937890335.1 uncultured Pseudomonadota bacterium
ACGCGGATCCTTGGATTCCGTTGGTGGCGGCATCGGCGGCCAGCAGGCGCTGCGGTTTGTCGAGGTGGTCGGCGCGAGCCTTGCCCCCGCCACGTCGCTTGCCTGCGTGTACGCCTTGTTGTGGCTGTTTCCCGCCGATGCACCGGAGGTTGTGGTGATCGGGACAGTGGTCAAGGCGGGGCTCCTGTACTGGCTCATCACCCAGATCCTGCGGACACTCATCCTGCCCAAATGGCACCGCGATGCCCCCGATGGCCCCCTGGACGACCCGGCGGCGGCGCTCGAGCTCGAGCAGGCCAACTTCCTCCTGGGCACTCTGCAGCTGCTGCTGACCTACACCGTGGCGTGCCAGGCCACGCTGTACTTCGTGCGCGAGGGCGTGGGCCTGCTCTTTGTGGGCTATTGGGTCCACGTGCTCGGGTACCTGGGCTACGTGGTGGTCATCTACGTGCTGCTGAGCCGCTGGCGCGAAACCATCGCCACGCTCTTCTCGGCGCGCGTGGGCGAGCGGTCCCCCAGGGCCGCGGCGTTCGTGGCGCGGCACAAGGACCGGGTCTACGGCATCCTCGTGATCTTCGGCGCCTTCGTCTACGTGGCGGTGACCGTGTCGTGGCGGTGGAGTCGCCGCTACCTGGAAAACATGGGCGCCGTCCGGCGCGTCCGCAACTTCCTGTTCCGGCGCCGAATCGAGATGGAGCAGCGGCTCGACAAGGAGCGGGCCAAGGGGACAGGAACGACGGAGTTGCCCGCGGACCTCGTGTCGCGGTTCGCCATCGACGCCCCGGTGGAACCCCTCATCGCGCGGCCTGAGTTTGACGCCCTGCAAGCGCTCGTGAACGGCTGGCACAGGCCCGGTCGGCCGGGCGTGATCCATCTGGTAGGGGAACGCGGGATGGGCAAGACCACCGTTCTCAATCGTTTGACGGCGGAGCTCGGCGAGGGGGCGGTCCGCTGGTCCGTGGGCCCTCGTGTAGACTCACGGGCTCTGCTCGGCGCCCGCCTTCTGGAGCTGTTCGGGGTGGCGTTCGACGCGGACACAGACCTCGCCGAGCAGCTCCTCGCGCAGCCTCCTCGCGTGCTGATCATCGACGACGCGCACCGGCTGTTTCTGCGCCGCATCGGCGGGTTCGCGGGGTTGACCGAGCTGGAGCGATTGATGGTCGCGACCGGCGAGCACCATTTGTGGGTGCTCAGCCACGACTCGTGGGCGTGGCGGTACCTGCGTCAACGGCAGCGGCGGCCTCTGACGGGGCCCGCCGTCGTCACGCTGGAGCCATGGACCGCGCTGGACCTGCGGCTATGGACCACCGCGAAGACCGAGTCGAGTGGCCTTACGGTCTCCTACGCGCGTCTCGCGGATGAGGATGGCGGGAGTACTGGCGAGGCCAGATCCGCCGGAGGCTACTTCAGCCTGCTCGAGGAAGCCTCCGTGGGGAACCCCTGGTGCGCCGGGGATCTCTGGCTGGCCGCCCTGACCGTGGACCAACAGACCGCGCAGGTTGGGCTCTTCTCGCAGAAGGCGGCGGCGCGGTTGCGCGGCGTCTCCGATGACGGACGATTTCTTCTCGCGGCGTTGATTCAGCACGATGGACTCGACGCCGCGCAATCGGCGGCGGTGCTTGGAACTTCCGAGTCTGCCTCCCAGGAGATGTTGCTCGATCTCGTCGAGCGCGGGCTCGCCGCCCGTCGTAACGACGGCGCCGAGCATTTTGTCACCCAGTCCGCGTTCCGGGAGGCTGTGGCCTTCGTTCGCGGCCACAACCTGCTCCACACGTGAGGACGATCATGAAAACACGATGGATGCTGGCCCTGGGCGCCCTTGCGAGTGTGCTCGCCTGGTGCTCGACCGCCGCCGCGCAGGACCTCGACCCTGCCGTGGTCGGCAAGCTGCTCGATGTGAACAAGCTCGCCACCGCCGCGGTCATCTTTGTCGCCGCGTTCATTCTTGCCCGCGTTGTGGGCGCGATGCTCGAAAACCTTGGAGAGCGGCTGGCGGGACGACGCCTTCTCATCAAGAAGGGCGCGAGTCTTGTTCGTTTTGGAATCTACATCACGGCCGCGCTCGTGATTCTTCTGGGGGTGCTCAGGCCCGAGCGCGAGACGCTCATCGCGCTCTCCGCCGCGCTCGCCGTGACCATTGGACTTGCGCTCAAGGACCTGGCGGGCTCGATCATCGCCGGTGTCATCATTCTGATTGACGCGCCCTTTCAGGTCGGCGACCGCGTCCAGTTTGGCTCCACCTATGGCGAGGTCGTCGAGATCGGGCTACGGACGGTGAAGATCAACACCCTGGACGACAACCTGGTCTCCATCCCCAACAACAAATTCCTGACGGACGCCGTAGCCTCGGCCAACGCCGGCGCGCTGGACATGATGATCGTGCTGGATTTCCTCATCGGTATCGACGAGGACCACGAGCGGGCGCGGGAGCTGGTGCTCGAAGCCACGCTCACCTCCAAGTACGTCTACCTCGCCAAGCCCGTCGTAGTGCACGTGGCGGAGAACATGCTTGGCGGCGAGGTCTACGGCACGCGGATCCGCAGCAAGTTCTATGTCTGCGACACGCGCTTTGAGACCGCCATTCAGACCGACATCACCCGCCGGGTGAAGCGCGCCTTTCGTGCGGATCGAATCGGTAGCCCCTACCAGAAGAGCAAGCCCGCGATCCACTTCGACGCCGACGAGCCCCCCGCGGTCAGCCCGCTGACGTGAGCGCTCGCGTGCGCGGGTCGTGCGCCCCGAAAAGGGCGCGACAGCGGGACGGGGTTGCGCTATGTATGTTTCCAGCGTGGCCCTCCATCTGGACAGGAAATGACCGATAGTCTTTGCGCCGTCATACTCGCCGCGGGTCAGGGAACCCGCATGAAATCCAACCTCCCCAAGGTCCTGCACCGCGTCATTGGACGGACGCTTGTGGGTCACGCAGTGGGCGCCGCACGCACCGCTGGCGCCGGCCGGGTCCTGGTGATTGTTGGCCACGGTAAGGACCAGGTGCAGAGCGTGCTCGCGGCCGAAGAGGGCGCGGACCTGGAGTACGTCGTCCAGGCGGAGCAATTGGGGACGGCCCACGCCGTGCGGCAGTGCGAACCGGCGCTGCGCGACCACGACGGATGGACCCTCATTCTCAGCGGGGATGTCCCCGGTATGACGGCGCAGACCCTCACGGAGATGGTCAAGACGGGCATTGAGGCGGGCACGCCGCTGACCTTCATGAGCTGCGTCCTGGAGGACGCCACGGGCTACGGTCGCATCGAGCGCGACGGCGACGGCAATGTGCTGCGCAACATCGAGCACCGCGACTGCTCGGAGGCCCAGCTGAGCATCCGGGAGATGAACGTAGGCACGTACCTGGTGCGCAACGACTTCCTGTGGAAGCACCTCGGAAATGTGGGCAGCACCAACGAGCAGTCCGAGTACTACCTGCCGGATCTGGTGGCGCTCAGCCGCGAGGCGGGTGGTGTCACCGCCTTTGTCGTTGCCGACCCCCAGGAGGTCGAGGGCGTGAACACGCGCGCCCAATTGGCCTTCGCCGAGAGGGTCGCGCGCGAGCGCCGCAACCACGCCCTGATGGTCTCGGGCGTCACCATGATCGACCCGGCCACCACCTATGTGGACGCGTTCGTCGAGGTCGGTTTGGACGTCGTGCTGGAGCCGGCGGTCCGTCTGACCGGTCGGACGCGGATCGGGGATGGCGTCGTGTGTCGGCAGGGCTCCATCGTCGAGGATTCGGAGATTGGAGCCGGTGTTCTCATCAAGCCGTACTCGCACATCGAGTCCGCCATCGTCCGGGAGGGGGCGCAGATTGGACCGTTTGCCCACCTGCGACCGCTTGCTGACATCGGGCCTGGCGCCAAGGTCGGGAACTTCGTCGAGATCAAGAAGAGCACCCTCGGGGCCGGGGCCAAGGCCAGCCACCTGAGCTACCTGGGCGATGCGACCATTGGCGCGAATTGCAATATTGGTGCGGGCACCATCACCTGCAATTACGACGGGGTGAACAAGCACCGCACGGTGCTCGGGGAGGGCGTGTTCACCG
>CALBXO010000482.1 GCA_937890335.1 uncultured Pseudomonadota bacterium
AGAAGGTCTGGGAGGTCATCGTCGACGATCTCAAACCAAAGTCTGCCTCCCCCCACAAATCGGAGCGCGACTACTACTGGTCCAAGTCACTGACGATCCGACACGAGAAGTTCCACGGCAAGGACGACTACGACTGGACCAAGTCGACGGGACTGCCCGACATGAAGAAGGAGCTGGAGGGCAAGAAGATGACCGCTCCGGACGCCTTCTTCGACTCCACGATCAAGAGCGAGTTCAACACGAAGGTCAAAGCCCTCCTCGCCGCGGCCGTCAAGAAGCTCAAGAAGGCCAACTACACCTATTACAAGGGCTCCGGCTCCTCCCACGGCAGTCGCGCCGGGGAGATTCGGGCCTACGCCGACGGGAAAGCCCACTACGAGTCGCTCGTTCGAAGCGTTGGGGTGTACGGCGCGGCGCTGGACGCGTCTGCCGCCGCCACCGCAGCGTCCGCCGGCGCGGGTGGCCTCCCCACCGCCGGTCCATGATCCTCGCCCTCTGCGCCGGGGCCGACCACGCGGGGCCGCACGGACAGCCGGTCGCGCGCGCGCTCGCCCCGGTCGTCCAGGTGACGGGCCGATGCGGCTTTGCCCTGGTCACGCTCGCGCTCGCCGCCTGCTGCCAGACGCCCAATTCCCTGCCGCCGGAGCCTACGATGCTGACCCTCGAGCCACCCGCTGCGTGCAACATTCAAATCGACGCCGCGGGCATGTCCGGCCGCACCCCGGGGATCCTGGAACGAGAAAGGCGCCGAACACCCATCCTCGTCGCCGATGTGGTGGCGGGCGAGGACCGGGTCGGCGAGCCGGAAGGCCCGGCGAAGATCACCGACGCCGAGCTGTTCCGCGTCCTGGGTGACGACGAACACTTCCTGCTAGGGCCCGCAGCTTTCGTCGCGGGAAGGTGTCGCGTCCAGGATCCCGCGCGCGACGCGCAGGTCCGGGATCGGCTGGTGACGCTGCTCGACAGCGAGGACGCCGATGTCCGTGTCGAGGCTGCGATGTCTCTGCTCCTGCGAAGCGTCGAGCCGGACAAGGCCACCGACGTGTTGCGTCGCGAGGCCGCCGCCGGCACGGGCCCCTACACCCAGGCCTGGCTGGCGGCCTACTACCTCGCCCAGATGGGCGACCCCTCTGGATATCCGGCGCTGGTCGAGTGCACCAGGGCCTCGAGCCCCAACACCAGACTGTTCGCCGCGCGTCAGATCATCGGCTTCGCGCCGTACGACGGCCAGCAGGCCGGGGGTCTGGAGGTGTCGACCCTGGCGCTCCTGACGGCGCGACTGCGGGACCATGAGGTGATGGTGCGAAGGGAGGTGCCGGGGCTGCTCATGGAGCTCGCGCCGGCGCGGGCCCCCGCGCTGCTCGATGCCCATCTGGCCGGCGAGGATCACGCGGACGTCCGCGCGGCAATCGCGCTGGCGCTCGACGCGCAGGACCCGTGACCGAGACCGCCATCGACAGGGTCCGGACCTACCTGCGCCGGTACATCGTCCGCCACGCCCGGTGGCTGCCCGCGGTGGAGGATGGGCCCGCGTCCGACGGCCTCGTTCAGTATCTTCTGACGGGGCAGGCTCCAGAGCGCGAGGCGGTCACAGCCCTCACGGACAGGCTCGGAGAGGCGCCTGCCGACGGCGATCTGGCCGACGTCGAGCGCCGGGTGGAGGAGCTGGCGTTCAGCCTCAAGCTCAGCTCCTCAGAGCGCGATCTGGTCTGGTTGCTCCTCGCCCCGGAAGTAGATCCGCAGATACTGGCGATCTACCGCATTCTTTGGGCCGAGCCGCAGCGAAGGTATTGCGACATCGATTTCATTTGCGGGCTGCTGGACCCTGTGGTCCCGGCGCGCGTACTCGCGGCGGTGGACAGGGGTCGTCCGCTGTGGTCGTTGCGGTTTGTCGTCGAGCGGGATCGTGGCTCCGAGTCGCCGCTGCTGCGCTTGTCACAGCGCACCGTGTTGCACCTTCTTGGCGACGAGGCGCTGCCCGAGTCTCTGGACGCGCGGGTGTTCGCCTGCGCCGAGCAGCCCAGCGGCTGGGACGGGTGTGAGCTGTGGCCGCGCGCGATGGAGGCGCTGCGCCGGGATCGCGGGCGGCACGCGGCCGTGTGGCTCCAGGGAGGCGCGGCCGACGATGCCGAGCTGGCGCTGCGTCAGTTACTGGCCGGTGGTCCCCTGTCGCTGGTCAGCGCGACCCTGGCTTCGCCCATGCTCGCCGATCGCGCCACCGGACTGCGGCAGGTCTTGCGGGAGGCGCGGCTGCGGCACGCGGCTGTCTTGCTGTGCGGTGCGGACAGTCTCGGAGATGTCGATGTGCGCTGCGCCGCCGCGCTGCTCCGGGCCGAGGCCGGGCCGGTGTTTCTCCACAGCGCCTCGCGCGCCGAGGGGGCAGGGGTCGGTGAGATGTTCGCCGCCCTCGTGCCGCTTCATGTCGAGGTGGACGCACTCACGGCAGCCGAGCGGCTCCGCATGTGGCAGCACCTCGTCGGAGATCCGGACCCGAACCTGATTGCGCTGCCCGTAGGGCCGGCGGCAATGACCCGCGCGCTGGCAATCCACACCGCCACGGGGGAGGGGTTGGAGCAGGCGTGCGTCAGCGCCCGAGGTGGCGCGCTGGGCACGCTGGGGACCCCCGTCCGCCCCAACCTCGACTGGGACCGGGTGGTCCTGCCGGAGGCCGTCAAGGAGCAGATCGACGAGGTCCGCGCCTTTGGTCGTCACTACCGCCTCATCATGGAGGACTGGGGCCTGGGCGAGATCAAGACCGGAAGGGGCATCAAGGCGCTGTTCTCCGGCCCGCCAGGGACCGGAAAGACCCTCGTGTCGAGCTTGCTTGCGCGCGACATCGGCGTCGAGCTGTTCCGCGTGGAGCTGCCGAGCATCGTGTCCAAGTACGTCGGAGAGACCGACCAGCAGTTGGCAGCCCTCTTTGACGAGGCCGAGCGCACTGGCTGCGGCCTGTTGTTCGACGAGGCAGACAGCCTGTTCTCGCGGCGTACCGAGGTGAAGAGCTCGGTGGACCGGTACGCCAACCAGACCGTGAACTACCTGCTCCAACGCGTAGAGGCCTTCGACGGGCTCGCGATCCTCACGACCAACCTCGAGCGTTCCATCGACAGCGCGTTCGTGCGCCGGTTGCACTACCATGTGCGCTTCGTCATCCCCGAGGCCGCCGATCGGCTCGCGCTCTGGGAGGCCCAGCTGCCAGCGTCGCTGCCCCGCGGCGCCGACCTCGATCTGGCGCAGGTGGCCACGCGATACGAGCTGGCGGGCGGCCAGATTCGCAAGGTCGTGCTGCGCGCCGCCGTCTATGCCGCCGACGGTCGCGGCGAGGTCGGCGCGGCCGAAGTGACCCGGTCCATCGAGCGCGAGTACGCCGAGCTGGGAAAACTCATGCCGCGACCTCGGTAATCTAGACTTCTTGCAGATCCAAAAACAGACCCTAATTTAGGTCTGCTACAAGGTGACATCGATTGAGGGCGCTCACTGTGATAGGACGGGTGCCATTGAAGTGAGAGGTGCAATGACGCCGGACGTACGCGTTGGTCTCGTCCTTGGGTGTGCAGCCTTGTTCCTGTGCGCGCCCGCGCACGCGGGGGCGCCATCGGACACGGTCATCGTTCTGGACAGCTCCGGGTCGATGCAACAGAACGATCCCCGATTCAGAGCCCACCTCGCCGCCCAGATCTACGCCGACGTCATCGACGACGTCGACGCGCTCGCCATCCTCAGCATGGACCCTGGCAGCATCGTCGTGCACGAGCTGGCGCGCTCCGGACCCAGCCGGGAAGACGCCAAGCGGCGCATTCGGAAGCTCGCGGCGTCCGGCGGAACCCATTGCGTCGAGGCGCTCTCCGAGGCGCTCGATCAGCTGGCCACCCGCGGCCGTCGGGACGCCGTGCCCTCCATTGTCTTCCTGAGCGACGGCGAGTGCCCGGAGACGGCCCGGGACGGGCGCACGACCGCTGATGTGCTGGCCACGGCCGCCGCCAACAACGTGCGCATCTTCTCCATCGGTCTCGGGAAGAAGGCCAGCTCTGGGGAGAGCGCCGCCTACCTCGAGCGGCTTGCCGTGGCGACGCAGGGGCACCACTACTCGGCGGCGCAGGCCGAGGAGCTCCCAGGCATCTTTGCCCAGATCTTTGGTCGCACCCGCGGCACCCGCGCCTACGAGCTCGAGTTCGAGCCGGGCAGCCGCCCGTTCACCATCGAGCCCTACGTGAGCACAGCGGCCATCGTCTTGACCCCCGAGGAGGGGGGCACCGCCGATGTCGACGGCCTCCGCACGCCGTCGGGCGGGACGGCGACGGTCGCGCTCGTTCGGGACAAGAATCGCAAGGGCTTACCCTACGTGGTCGCGAAGGTTCGATACCCGGACGCAGGGTCCTGGACCCTCGACAGCACCGGGGACCGCCGGGTTCACATGGCGGTCATTCAGACGTTTGGTCTGGACGTCTCGCTCGATCCTCTCCCGGACAACGTCCCGACCGGGGCCCCGGTCGTGGTGGTGGGGCGCGTCACCGACGAGCACGGGCAGCCGATTGACGACAAGTTTGGTGGTGAGATCGACTTTGAGCTTTCGTGCAGAGGACCGGGGGACAAGGGCTACAAGAAGCTCGGCAAGCTTGGCCACCGAGGGGGCGGGGAGTACCAGCTGCCGCTCGACGTGGACGATCCCGGCAAGTACGCGTGCTTTGGGCGAGCGCGGCGCGGGTCGACCTTGGATGCGACCACGCCGTCGGTGCGCACGCTGGGCGAGCGGATGGACGCCAAGTTGGACCTGGC
>CALBXO010000483.1 GCA_937890335.1 uncultured Pseudomonadota bacterium
GACGGGCCGAGATGCGGCTGGTGGTCCGGTTGCATTACATGTTTGCGGATGCCGATGGTGACGTGGTCGACGCGATTGGCGTGCTGTGTCGATCCGAGCGCGACGAGGCGGAGCGCCAGCGGGCGCGCCGGGCGTTGCGCGCCTTCACCTCGGCCCAGGCCCAGAAGGTGCGGGCGCGACCTCCCGCCAAACGCATCCGTCTGCGGACGGAGGGGGTCCACCACGACCTGGCGGCATTGTTCGCGGACGAGCTGGCCGCCTCGGCGGAGCTGGCTGGCCAGCATGCCGGCGACACTCTGGCGCAGGTGGTGATCACCTGGGGGCGCTGGGGCAGCCGGGCGCCGCGACGATCCGTTCGGCTTGGCAGCTACGACCCGCGCAGTCGGCTCATCCGAATCCACCCAATGCTCGACGACGCGGAAGTTCCCGCATGGGTCATCCGGTTCGTCATCTACCACGAGCTGCTGCACCATTGGGTGCCGTCCACGAGGCAGCGGGGCAGGGCGGTGCACCACGGCGGGCGCTTTCGGGCGCTCGAGGCGCTGCACCCGGACCACGCGCGCTACGAGACCTGGTCGTCGGAACCTCTGTCCCTGTTGATGCGGAGAGCGAGATGAAGCGCAAGATATTGTTTGGCATCGCGACGGCCGGTCTTCTGCTGACGGCCTGCCCCAGCAAGCCCAGTGTCCCCACGCCGATCCCCGCGCCGCAAGCGGACGCGACCCAGCCGGCGGAACCCGCGCCGGCTGCGACGTCGGAGCCGGGAGAGAAGAAGGCCGTCGCGGATGTGGGGCCGCCGGCGCCGACGTTGTTCGTGCTGTCGGGACTCAAGGGCTATACGGAGCCGTGCGGGTGTACGCTCGACATCCTTCTGGGCGGAATCGACCGCATCGCGGGGTACGTCGAGGCGCACAAGAAGCTGGCGCGGGGCTCCGCGGTCGTGGACGCCGGCAACACGCTGTTCGACACGGCCCAGCTCGAGGCCTATCGCGTCCCGCAGGAGAAGGCCAAGGTGGAGGTCATCGTGCAGGGCATGTCCGCCCTCGGGGTGCAGTACACCACACCGGGCCCCAATGACTTTGCGCTTGGGCGCGACTTCTACACCGACACGATGGGGACGGCCGGGATTGAGATCCTCGCCTCGAACCTCGTTGCAACGGGCGGCGAGCCCCTGGGACCAGGGCACGCCTTTCTGACGCTCGGGGACACGAAGGTCGGGGTGATCGGGCTCGTGCAAGAGGATCTCTTTGTGGGGCTCGAGGGGTTGGAGGTGACCAAGCTTGTGGACGCAGCGCGCAAGGAGTTGGTGGCCGTCAAAGCCGCCAAACCGGCCGCCGTGGTCGCGGTGGTGCATGGGGACCTGAAGACCGTGAAGGCCCTGCTGGCTGAGGTTCCTGAGATCGACTTCGCCGTGGTCGGGCACAACCCCCGGATGACCGACCAGGTCGATCCAGTCGGAGACAGTTGGACACTTGAGGCGTATGACCAGGGCCGGTACGTCGGCGTGCTCAAGCTGTATCCGGCCGCGACCCGCTACCAGAACGCCCGGAAGGTGAGCCTGGCCGACGTGGAGCGCGTGGATCGCCGCATCGAGCAGATCGAGGGGCAGATCGAGCGGGTCCCCCCCGCCAAGTCCGGAGAGGAGCCTGCGTTTCTCTTGCGGCTGCGCGGGCAGCTGGCGGAAGCCCGCGCAGAGAAGGAACGGGTCAAGAACGCGGGGTTGTCGTTTCCGCCCAAGGGCACGTCCGCCTTTGTGTACCGGTCCGTCGCCATGGAGCCGGGCTACCCGCAGGACGCAGCGCTCACAAGCGCCAAGGACGCCTTCAACGCCGAGCTGGAGAAGCTGGTCTCGGCGAGCCCCGAGCCCATCCCCGAGGTGCCGGAAGGCGAGCGGGGCTACGTGGGCAACGCGCGGTGCGCCACGTGCCACCCGACGCAGATGGAGTTCTGGAAGACGACGAACCACTCGCGTGCCATCAACACGCTCGTCAAGCGAAACAAGAGCTTCGACAACAATTGTGTGAAGTGCCACGTCACTGGGTACCGAAAGCCCGGCGGCTCCGTGCTGGGCAACTTCAACAACCTCGAGAACGTAGGATGTGAGCAGTGCCACGGACCGGGGAGTGACCATGTGATGGCCGGCGACAAGACCAAGATTGCCCGCGATACGCCCGCGACGGTCTGCGGTGAGTGCCACAACGACGAGCACTCACCGCGCTTCAACTACGACGTGTACCGCAAGAGCATTCTTGGCGAGGGTCACGGCGGCTGACCGGGCCGCCCGCCGGGCGCCGGGGGTGGGCTACCGAGTGCCGCGCCAGCGTGGTTGGTTGTGGTAGGGCGCCAGGAGGTCGAGGTTCTGTTTGGCCAGCGGCACGCCCGTCAGATTGGCCTCCATCATCGAGCGCGGCGCAGAGAACTCCACAATCGGCCGCTCCTGCCGGTTGACCGGCGCCCCCTCTGCCAGCGCTCTCAAGGCTGCAGTGTCCAGCAGTCTCCGCGACGGATAGGTACCACCGGCGTCGGGCTGCACCAGCACAGACCCCGTGGGGCGCTTCTTCCACAGGCTGACGCTCTGGCCGACCCGCTCCTGCACCTCGTGGTCAAACTGCGGTAGCGCCGAGGTGCGACGGCTGACCAGTCCGAGGACCGGCGCGCCCTCGGGCCAGTTGCCGACCCAGGCTTCGGCCTGTGGGAACACCGTCAGGAACGCAGCCACCACCGAGCGGAACTCCTGTGGACCCAGCTGAAACAACGGCAGCCACGCGACAAAGACGCCGTCCGGCGAGAGGTGCGCCGCCACGGAAGCAAAATGCTCCGCCGAGAACATGCTGCCGACGCCTGGATTCTTGGGGAGATAGAGGTCACCGACGACCACGTCGTACGCGGATTTGCTGCGCGCCAGGTAGCGGCGTCCATCATCCACGGAGATGGTGACGTTGCGGCGGTCGTACACCGATTGGTTTGCGTCCGAGAACCACGGTGCCACCCGGACGACCGTGGGATGGAGCTCGACGCACTCGACCTGCGCCGGGTGTTCCGCCATGGCGCTGAGGGTTGTGCCTGTGGCAAACCCGATGAGGAGCGCTCGTTTGGGCGCGGGGTGCAGCATCATGGGCAGGTGCCCGAGTGTGTACTGCATCTCCACGGTGCTCTGGCTCGTCTCACTCAGGCCGTATTGGTTGTTGACCCGCAGCGCGCGCACACCGGCGCCGTCCTCCTGGATGGAGATGGTTCCCGAGGGTGCGTCCTCGTAGAAGAGGAGCTCCCGGTCGGGGTGGTAGCGCAGGGGGTTCACCTCGGGCGCCAGGCCCGTTGCGCAGACGGCCAGTCCGGTCAGCGCGATGGTTGCCAGGCCCAGCCGGGCCACCCGCGGCAGGTGGTTCCAGAGGCTCAGTGCCAGGCCCAGGTAGCCAATGGCGCACAGCAGCAGCGCCGTGGACAGCCCAAGAGCTGGCATGACGAGGAAGGTCGCGATGAGGCTTCCGGCGACACCGGCGACGGTGTTGAGGGCGTAGAGCCGCCCCGCCACGGCCGCCGCGTTGTCGCTGTCCTTGGTCGCAAGTCCAATGAGCACCGGCAGCGCCGCGCCCATGGCCACGGTGGCGGGCAGCATGACCAGGACGCTGCCCCCGCCCATCCATGCCAGCCACCCCGTCCACGTAGAGATCCCTCCACTGGAGAGCAGGGCGAGGCTCCAGGGACCCATCTGGGGCAGGAGGCTCAGCAGGATGGCGCTGCCGCCTCCGATGGCGACGTAGAGCGCCGACAGCCAGTTGATGCGCGGGGTCCGATTCCGCGTTGCCGCGGCGACCGCGAGCGAACCCACACCGATGCCGACGAGGTAGGCGGACAGGATCAGCGCAAAGACATACACCGTGGCCGGGAAGCTCAGCGCCAGAGCACGGGTCCACAGCACCTCCGTGGCGATGGCCAGGAAGCCGCTGACGGTGGCCAGCGCCGCGTAGTGCCACCCGACGTGAACCGGGCCTTGCGCTGCCCTCGGCGGGGCGGCGTCCCCCATGCGGCCGTGGACGAAGATGCAGGCAGCGGCGCATAGATTGACGCCGACCAGCCCCCAATTTGTGTTCGCCGGGCCCCACTCCGGGATGAGGTAGAAGCTGGAGACCAGACAGCCCACGACGGCGCCGAGGGTGTTGATGCCGTAGAACAGGGCGGTCGAACGCGTAGTATTGGACTCGCCGCGCAAGACGGCCGCCATCGCCGGAAACGTGGCGCCGAGCAGGGTCGTGGGGACGATGAGGACGGCGGTCGCGCAGGCCACAAGCAGCGCCGGGCTGTCCGCGTCCGCTACCCAGCCGAGGACGTCGTCGCCGATCTCGAAGAGGAACGGGACGCCGGCCGCGGTGACACCAATGGCGATCTCCAGGACGGCGTAGGCCACCGCCGGGTTGCGCTGCCGGTCAAAGAAGCGACCGCCCAGCGCCGCGCCGAGCGCCAACCCGGTGAAGAAGATCGAGACGGTGGCGGACACCGCTGGGGTCGTCGCGCCAAACAGGTCAATCAGGTACCGCAGCCACGTCAGCTCGTAGCTCAGGCCGGCGACCCCGGAGAGGAAGAAAATGCACAGAATGGCGAGCGTGCGACCGCGAAGGGGCATCGGCTATTTCTTCCGGTCGAGGAACGCTTGCATGCGCGCGTGTTTGTCCTCGCTCTCGAAGCAGGTCGCCTGCGCGATGGACTCCAGCATAATGCCCGTGTCGGCGTCGATGCCGACGCTGGCGTTGAGCGCCATCTTTGCCATTCGGATCGCGAGCGGGCCGCGCTGCGCGATGCGGTGTGCCAGACGACGCGCCAACGGCAGGATCTCGTCGTCGTCTGCCACGTATCGATTCAGGATTCCCAGCCTGTGGGCCTCCTCGCCGCGGACCCGATCCCCGAGCAGGACCATCTCTTTGGCGCGTCCGAGGCCAACAATGCGCGGGAGCCGTTGGGTTGCGCCCGCGGCCGGGATGATGCCGAGGTCGGCCTCCGGCTGTCCAAAGCGCGTGCTGGGTCCGCCAACCCGCAGATCGCAGGCCAGGGCGAGCTCGCAACCGCCTCCCAAGGCGTACCCGCGCACCGCGGCGATGACGGGCACGGGGAAGGTCTCTACGCGTCGGAAGAGGCGAGCGTTGATGCCGCTCAATGCGTCGAGCGCGCCGCGGGCTTTGAGCTG
>CALBXO010000484.1 GCA_937890335.1 uncultured Pseudomonadota bacterium
ATTCACAAAGCTCACGCGCGCGCAGACGCATCATAGGAATGGGGAACTCTGGTTTGAACAATACGACACGTTGGGGGAGCGCGAGCGCCCTGCTTTTGGCCCTGGCTCTGTTTTCGCCCGCAACCGCCGGTGCGACGGACGTCTCTGGTGCCATCAACGCGGACACGACCTGGACAGTTGCGGGAAGCCCGTGGGTCATGACCTCGGACGTGGTGGTCAACACGGGCTTCACGCTGACGCTTGAGCCCGGCGCAGTGGTGCATGGCCGCTCCGGGGCCCGGCTCACCATACGTGGAGAGATGATCGCCGAGGGGTCGTCCAATACGCCCATCGTGTTCCGTGGTGAGAACCAGGCGCCGGGGGCGTGGGGCGGCATCCTGTTTGACGCCAACAGCTCCACGAGTCTGTCGTACGTCACGATCACGGACGCCATCGATGGAATCGAGATCAACGCGCCAAATCGGGAGGTCCAGTCGTTCTCGAACGTGACGATCTCCGGCTTCAGCTCCTATGGAATCGAGCTGGTTGGGACGAGGGGCAGCGCGACGTTTTCCCACCTGGACATCGACGCGGAAGGCTCGAACAGCGGCACGGGGATCCGCTCACTCGAGCAGGGAGTGAACGCGGGTGCGCCCATCAAGGTGGACCACGGCTGGATCCGGAACGCCAGGTACGGAATCTACAGCCAGAACAGCCACTACGAGCTCGATCATGTGATCTTTTCGGGGAACACGGATGGCGTGTACCACCGCTCGACCGTGTCGAGTACGGCATGGCGCATGGTGGCGGAGTTCTGCACGTTCTACGGGAACGTGGACGCCATCGAGCAACTTCGGTCGTCCAGTTTCTCCTATCAGACCTATATGTCTGTCTCGTACTCAATCTTTGGCCAGAATGGCTACGTCATTCGCGACGGTAGCTCGTCGAACTACCGACTGCCGGTTCAGGCCTATGACCACAATCTGGAGTGGGGCAACACCGTGTTCAGCACGACCACGGTGACCCGGACTGCCGACCTTCAATACAACGGCCTGTTGGCCGATCCCGAAAACGGGGACTTTGAGCCAACGGACCGCTCGCCTGCGCGCTATTGGGGCCCGGACGATCCGGCGCTCACTTTGGGTGCCGTCCCCCACGATGGAGCGCCCACCGGCGCAGGGGTTCACGGTTTTCACTACGAGAACATTCAGTTCGCCGCGCTGAGCCAGACCGAAGTGACCGGCGACCTGGTCGTGGCACCGGGTACGACGGTCAACTTCCAGCCGGGCGCGGAGCTCATCATCTCCAGAGGCGACGTGATGGCCGGCGGGCTGGACAGCGACCTCGTGGAGATTCGGGTCGAGGGGACCCTGGAGGCTGACGGGACAATATCACGACCGGTGAAGTTCGGTTCCGGCGAGGATGTGCCGGCGCGGGCCGATTGGTACGGCATCGTAATCCCGTCCAACTCACAGGCGTTCAACGTCGCGCAGGTGGACATCGGCCATGCGCGCCGCGGGGTCTCACTGTACGCGAACGACCACATCGTCGCCGGCTCGACCATCCATGACTGTTCCGAGGCCGCCGTGTGGGTGGAGGGAGGGACCCCGGAGGTCTAGCAGGTTGTAGCGTTCGACAACCAGGAGGGCATGTACATCACGACCTCCGCGACCGTGGAAGCGCGCGACAGTGTGTTTCGAGACAACAACGACGAGGGGATCTACGTCATCAACTCGGGTCTGACCCTGACCAACAGCCTGGTGTATGGAAACGGCGACAAGGGCATCGAAGCGCACGCCACACAGAGCGGGACGCGCTACGTGACGTTGGACAACGTGACGTTGGCTCACAACAGCGGAGACGGCCTGTACTTCCGGCGGACGAGCAACAGCTACGCGCTCATTCCGATCGTCCGCGACAGCTCCGTGACCCACAATGGGAGCGCGGGGATCCGGGACGGGTCGGGCAACTATCCGATTACCTGGACCTGTGACAGGTCCAACGTCTGGGGCAACCCGACTCCGTGGAGCCGGACTCCCTCCGGGACCTGCCACCAATACAACCCGCTGTACGTCAACGGGGACGCGGGGGACTACGCTCCTACGCGGCATTCGCCCAATCGCCACCTTGGCACTGGTGGCGGTACGGGAACCAGCGTGGACTTCCTGGAACGGACTCTGACGGGGAACGCCACGGACATTGTCCTGGCCGACAACGAAGGCAGCGACGCGATCAACATCGGGTTCCCGTTCCGGTTCTACGGCCAGACGTACACCCAGCTCTACGTGTCCTCAAACGGGTTTGTCAGTTTCGAGGCAGACGGAATCACTGAGGCCACCGCGCAGACGCTGCCGTCGCCCGCCGCGCCGAACGCGCTGATTGCGGGCTATTGGGAGGACCTGGACCCTTCGGCAGGGGGAACCATCGCCTACGAGATTCTTGGCCAGGCGCCCAACCGCGAGTTTGTCGTGGAGTTCGACGCCGTACCTCATCGGGGCAATGGCAACACGACCGCGACGTTCCAGATTGTTCTCCAGGAGCGCCTGAGCGGGATTGAGGTTCACACGGCGGCCGCGCAGTCCGATGGCGGCAGCCACACCCAGGGAGTGGAGTCTCCCTCGGGCGTGGCCAGCATGGTCCTTACGTCGAGCCGGAACTACCGAAACTTCAGCCTGTCCAACGACGGCGTCCGGTTTGAGCCCGCGAATCTCGATGACGCCTTGATTGGCGCGGTCCCCTACGGCGGCATCACCGGTCCGCGACTCATGGGTTATCTGTGGGAGGATTTCACGTTCACGGAGGCGGGGTCACCTTGGCCAATCCTCGGTGACCTGGTCGTTCCAGAAGGCGTCGAGGTCACTTTTGAGGCCGGTGCACGCCTTGAGGTGATCCCGGATGCTGACGGCATGGGCGGTGGTCGGCAAGGTACGCTGTCGGAGATTCGTTTCCTCCCGGGATCCAGCGCCGTTTTCCCCTCCGAGGGAGACGTGGTTGTTTTCACACCGGACACCGATACGCCCTCCCCCGGAGACTGGCAGGGACTTCATTTTGAGGACCCGGAGGCGACGACCGTTCGCAACGCGGTGGTCCGGTACGCCGAGATTGGTATTGACCTGCTCGGGCCACGCGCGGCCGCCGTTGAGGATGTCAGCGTCATCTACCACAACAGCATTGGGATCAACGCGGCGACGATCACCACCGTGCCCTACGTGGAGATCCTGGCTGCCAACGTGATCGGTGACGGCAATGGTGTTGGGGTCAATTTCACCAACGCGCGCGGCAACGTGCGCAGCAGCCATATCGCGCATCACGCCCGTGGAATCGATGTGTTGCTGGCGACCTCGGGTACGTACCCGGTCTACTTGATCAACAACACCATCGTGCACCACCAGTACGGCATCGAGTACTCGCGCAACAGCAGCGGCTACAACCTGGGTATGACGATCTACAACAACGTCATCGCCAACAGCACTACGGCTGCGATCCGGGATGCCAATGGCACGTACCGGGTCAGCGCGCAGATCCGCTACAACAACTTCTTCAACCGCGACACCTTGTCGGGCCTCGGTGGGACGATCAGCAGCAACCGAACCTCCGACCCGTTGGTGGAGGACGACGATTGGGATGCGTTCCCGCGGTGGTGGGATGGCAAGCTGTGGTCCAACTCGCTGGCCATCAACGGGGGCACGGACACCGCGCCGCAACTGCCCACCCGCGACCTCTTTGGGCGGGCGCGCAACTTTGCCGGCGGGGTGGACATCGGGGCGTTTGAGCACGACCCAGACGCCAACGAGGAGCCTCGGGCGGATGCGGTGACGACGTCGTTGATCGTCCCGCGCGGCGAGTCGTTCACCGTGGACGGCTCTGCCGCGTTTGATCCGGATGGTGTGATTGCCAGCGCGTATTGGACCTTCAGCGATGGGACCGTCCGCGCCGGGCAGAGCGTGCAGCATACTTTTGCCCAGGAGGGCGCGAACCAGTGGGCGTACATCACGGTCCAGGACGACGACGGGGCCGAGGACCACGCGCTGGTCAACATCAAC
>CALBXO010000485.1 GCA_937890335.1 uncultured Pseudomonadota bacterium
CCTGCGCATGGAGGAGGTGCTCCGAAAGACGGTCATCGGGCAGGACCCGGCGATCGGCGCCATCGCCAAGGCCGTCCGAATGTCCCGCGCCGGCGTGAGCAACCCAGACCAACCCATTGGCAGCTTCCTGATGGTCGGACCCACCGGGGTCGGCAAGACACATCTGGCCAAAAAACTCGCCCACTTCCTGTTTGGGACCGAAGAGGCGCTGATCCGCATCGACATGTCCGAGTACCAGGAGCAGGCCAAGGTCAACACGCTCATCGGCTCGGCCCGCGGCTATGTGGGCAGCGAAAAGGGCGGCGTCCTGACAGAGGCAGTCCGTCGCCGCCCGTACAGCGTCGTGCTCTTTGACGAGGCGGAGAAGGCACACCCGAAGGTCTTTGACCTCCTGCTGCAGGTCCTCGACGAGGGCCGCCTGAGCGACAGCCAGGGGCTCGCGGTGGATTTCACGAACACCATCGTGATCATGACGTCCAACATCGGCTCGCGGCAGATACTCGAAATGACGGGGACCCTGTCCAATGAAGAGATGGAGACGCAGATCCGCGAGCTGCTCAAGAGTCATCTCAAACCGGAGTTCATCAACCGCATCCAGGACATCGTCGTCTTCAACGCACTGGACCTGCGCGGCATCCGAAAGATCGTCGACATCGAGCTGCGCAGCCTGAGCAAGATCCTCGCGGAGCAGAAGCTGACCATCGAATTGACCGAGGACGCCGGCGATTGGGTCGCGCAGGCTGGGTATGAGCCCGAGTACGGCGCACGCCCGCTCAAACGAGCCATCCTGAACTTCATCCAGGACCCGCTCGCCACCTTGATTCTAGAAGGGGAGTTCGAGGCAGGGGAGACCGTCAACGTCGACGTCAGCGAGGACGGCACAGCGCTCGTCTTCTCCGGCTACGAGGGCACGCCCGAGGCGTGATTGCCTGCGGTGGAGGGTCGCGTATGCGCGACCTCCGCCCGCCTCCGAGCGCCGGCGAGCCGCGCACCCCGACGACATCGGCAGCCCGCCTGTCGTTCACCAATAAGACTGTTCGAGAAACCACGTCGCTGTATCGCCACCGAGCTCGTTCCAACGGGCCAACAGGCGGTGGGCCGGGTCCAGATCTGCGGCTGCGTCAGCCTGAAGCGGTGCGAGAAACCGCCGCTCGTCGGCCGGCAGGCCCGCGCTGGCAATGCGAATCAACTCGGCAGCGACCTCCCGAATCTGGCCGTCGCCGCCGGGAAAAGGCCCGTCCAGTGACCATCGGATGGCGTTCGTGAAGAGCTCGGTCCGCTGCGAGACCGACAGGTCTGTGACCAGCGCGCGGGCGCTGGCGCGGGCACTGTCGTCGTACAAGATCCCCTTCCAGAGCGCCGGCAGTCCCAGAATGTACTCCCGCGGTCCCACATCCGCGCCCCGCACCTCGATGTAGCGCTTCATGCGCACCTCGGGGAACAGCGTGCTGACGTGGTCCTCGTAGTCGGTAAGCGTCGCGACCTGGCCCTCGTGTCCATCCGCCATAAATGCGCGGAAGCTGTGACCGGCCATGTCGATGTACTGCCCATCGCGAATGATGAAGTACATGGGAACGTCGAGCGTGTACTCCACGTAGTCCCGGAAACCAAAACCTCCGTCGAGCATGAAGGATGGGAAGCCGGTCCTGTCTGGGTCCGTGTCGGTCCAGATGTGACACCGACTGCTCATGAACCCCGATGGCCGGCGCTCCTTGATCGGGGATCTGGCAAAGATCGCCGACACGACGGGACTGAGCCACAACGCGGTGCGAAGGATGTCCGCGGCATCTTCCTCGGACGTGAAGTCGAAGTTCGCCTGCACAGTGCAGGTCATCTTCATCATCCAATGTCCCAGAGTTCCCACGCGCTCCATGTACCGCCGCATGATCGCGTAGCGGCTCTTGGGCATCCAGTCGATCTCATCCAGCCCTTGAAGTCCGTTGATGCCTGCGCCGACACAGACGAGGCCAAGCTCGTCGCAGACCTCACGCACTTCTGCGAAGTGCAGGTCGAGCTCGCGCTCCGTATCGAGCAGCGAGGCGAACGGGGCGCCGCTGAGCTCAAACTGGCCGCCGGGTTCCAGCGTCAGGGACGCGCCGTCACGGAGCAGGCCAATCAGATTCCCGCGGTCGCGGATCGGTTCGTAGCCAAACCGCTGCATCAGCGTCTCGAGGAGCACGCGGATCCCGTCGGGTCCCTCGTAGTGCACGACACCCGGCGCGCTTCGACGCACCACGAACTTCTCGTGCTCCGTGCCGACCCGGCGTTGCGTCGCGGGCTTGATCCCCGACGCGAAGAACGCCACGAGCTCGTCGACACCAGACAGCGGCGCACCGCCCGATTTTTGGTCCATCAGTTACCCTGCACGCGGACAGATTTGACGGTCAATGCTGCGCCATTGACCTCCTCATCGGAGACTTCGAGTCCCACTCGATCCAGGCGACTTCGCAGATCCTTGCGGTCAAACCACTTGAACCCGACCCCCCGCCCGCTGACGCGCTTGAGTACGCGCTTGAGCGGGTTGCGGCCGAGGATGAAGGTGCCAATCACCACGACGCCTCCGGGCTTGACCACCCGCGCGAACTCCTGGAGCACACCGTCGATCCCTCGCATCAGGTGAAGCGCCCCCGAGCAATGTACCGCGTCAAACGTCGCGTCGCCGAAGGGCAGCCGCGTCGCGTCGGCGCGCACGTAGCGCACGTTCCGGTCCCCGCGGCGCTCCAGCGCCTCCACGGCCTTGTCGAGCATCGACTCTGAGAGGTCGAGGCCCACCACGGCGCCCCCACTGCGCTCGAGACGCTCGCCAAACCGACGCGTGAAATTACCCGGACCACAGGCGACATCCAGCACCAGCGCGCCCGCGCGCCCGGAGATGCCCAGCCCCATGAGGTCCGCGGCCAATTCGACTTCCTCCTCCACGGTCCGCGTCGTGACGAGCCGGGTCGCCATGGGTCGCGCCACGTTCTCGTACACACCGGCGTACGGCGGATACTCCATGAGCCTTTGGGCCAGGGAAGGGCGCCCGTTGACCACGAGGAAGTCCACGACCCCGCGCGACATGGCGTACCGCTTGCCGCAACTGGGGCACTCCGCCGCGCAGCCCGCGTCGGTCAGGCCCGTGGCGTGGCAGGCCAGACAGCGCATCGCCGCAAAGACGGGGCCCGCTTGCGCCGAGGCCTCCGCCGCGCCACGTCTAGCGTCAACTGCGGCCTCCGCTTCCGCGTCCCGCGCGTCAGCGTCGGCCTCGCCAGTGAGCTCGCGCATCTGGTCGAGAATCCGGCCCTGGCGCTCTGGATCGTGGATACCACCGCCGCCCTCGGCCATCGCAGGTTGCCGCGTCTCCGTCACCTCTTCCTCGGATGCAGCTGAGGCAGAGGCGTCGGGTTCGCCGTCTTCTGGGTCCTGCTGCGCCGTCGGTGCGGTCTGCGCCGCTGCGTCCGCGTCTGCTGCGTCGGGGTCGGCTGCCACCGGCCCATCCGCGGGCTCCGGCTGCTCGGGCTCGGTGGAGGGGGCCGGCGAACCTGCGGCGTCGGCCCGCTCGGCGAGCACCGCCTGTGCAGCCGCCACAATCTTGTCGGCGCTGCGCGCGCCGATGCCCCGAATGCTCGTCAAAGTACCGGCGGACCCTGCCGCTACGAGCTTCTCGAGGGAATCGACGCCGAGCTCTTCGTGGAGGGCCCGCGCGCGCGACGCGCCAATCCCGGGCACCGCGACGATGTCCAGCAACCCCATGGGGAATTTGGCCGCAAGCTCGTCGTAGAGGGCGGTGCTGCCTCCCTCCAGAAACGACAGGAGCTCGCGCCGCGGCTCTTCCCCGACCTTGAAACCCTCGTCTTCGAGAGTCTCTGCGACGACCGGGGATTCCCACGCGTCGATCGCGTCGGCGGCATCGCGGAGGATACGTGGTCTGGAGCGTGCGACACCTTCCAGATCCTGCAGTGATGCCAGGCGGCGCAGGAACGAGGCAGTTTCACGATTTGTCGGCATGGACGGCTCCGTGGCAGTCATCGGGCGGACGCATTTCAGGGTCGACTGGTGACGCTACGCCAGCGGTGTGTCAAGCGGGGCGCCTGGCCTCCAGGACGCGGTCCTGCCCGCTGAATCGGTCCTGGTGAACCCGGATGCCCGCCCATCCTCCTGCCGCGGCAAACACCGCGGCGGCCGACGAGCCCTGATCGTGGCCAATTTCGCAGACCAGGTAGCCGCCGGGCTCCAGCGCACGCGCGCCGTCCCGAGCCAGCGTCTCCAGGCACTCCAGGCCGGTGGCCCCGGAGCTCAATGCCATCATTGGCTCGTGCTTGCTGACCTCAGGCATCAGCCTTTGCGCCTCGGCGGCGCCGATGTACGGCGGATTGCTTACGATGAGATCGAACCGCTCGTCACCGAGCGGCGCCAACATGTCCCCGTGCCGGAGCTCGACCCGGTCACCCACGGCGTGGGTCGCGACGTTCTCGGCGGCGACCTCCAGCGCATCTTTCGACAGGTCACACGCCACGAACGTGGCGAAGGGCAGCTCGCGAGCCAGCGCGATGGCGATGATACCGGAGCCTGTACCCACGTCCGCGACACGCAGCGGCCGCGGCTGCGCCGCGACCTCCACGGGCACATCGCCACCACCGCCCTCGAGCTCCTTCGGATCAATCGAGGACAGCGGTTCGGGGCGCACGGGAACGCCTGCCAATTGGCGCGCTCGGAACCGGGCCAGCTCCACCACCGTCTCGGTGTCCGGTCGTGGCACCAGCACCCGGCGGTCCACCTTGAAGGTGAGCGACCAGAACTCGCGCTTCCCGATCAAATAGGCAACGGGCTCACGGTCGGTCACGCGCCGGCGGATGAGCTCCTTGAACTCGGACAGCTCCGCGCGCTCCAGCGGTCGGTCGAAATGTGCGTAGAGGTGAATGCGATCGAGTCCGGTCACGTGGGCCAAAAGGACCTCCGCGTCCAACCTCGCGTCCTCGACGCCGCGTTCTTCGAACCACGGTTGCGCCCACCGCAGCATCTTGAGGATCGTCCAGTTTGCGTCAGTCAATCATTCACCGAATCCAGCAACGAGCGTGATGCCGCCCGCGGCCGCAGGGTTCCGGGCGCGAACTGCTGAGCTCAGAATCGCTCGTCCTGGAACCGCACATAGTACTTGTCGTCAAACTTGTACGCCGTCAGATGCGTACGCGCCGCCTCGATGCACCGTTCCTCCTTGAGGGCCCGGCGCAGCTTGCGGACGTCCAGCTGCCCAAAGTCTCGACGCGACAGGGTCACGGTCAAGTAGGGAACGACCTCGGCCTTCTTGCGTTTGTTCTTCCCGTCGCGCGAACGCACGTTGAGAAACGTGAGTTTGAGCTTGGCCACATCGGGCAGGTCGCTGAAAACACCGCGAGCGCCGAGCGACCATTGGGTACGCCCGAACACGAGCCAACGGACGGCGCGGCACGCCAGCTCTTCCTGGGAGCGTCCACCGATGGAGACCCAGACCGTGGCCGTGACGTCGCGACCGTCAATCTCAATCCGTTCCAGCGGGTCGCGTTGGGGCTGGTGCAACAGGTAGATGCCCAGGTGGCGCTCCAGCTTCACCTTGGTCCCAAACAGCGGGTCCTCGCCGTAGATTACCTTGAGCGCGGTCTCGTCATCGCCGACGGGAAGTGAGGCCTTGAGCGCGAGGTTGAACCCCTCGTCTTCGTCCTCGACGGGGTCGAGTCCCTCGTCCCCGAAGTCCATGTCCTGGGCGCATACGGCCGCACTGCCGCCGCAGACGCAGACGATGGTAAGGGCCGCGAGCAGCGCCCTCACTTGTCGGTCTGGGGCTTGAGGTAGGCTTTGCCGCCCTTGATGACCACCTGGAAGTCTACCTTGTCCGTGCCGTACTTCTTGCGCAGCGCAGGCGCTTGCTTGGCGATCGACTTGGCCACTGAATCCAGGCTGAGCTTGCCGGTCGATTCGCCAGTCTTGCGCTTGGCCTCGCGCAACGACTCATAGATTTTCTGGACCCGATCGCCGGAGATACCGGCCTCCGAAGCGGCCTGTTGGACCCTGCCGGACGCGGGAGGCGCGGAGGGCGCGGGACGCTCGGGCGGGGCGACGCGCGGTGGGGCCGCGGGTGCCGCTGGGCGCTGAGGGGCCGCCGGTGGTGGCTGCGTTCCGGGCACCGGGCGATCGGCCGGCTGGCGGTTGCGCGAGGGGCGGATGGGCGGGCGATCCGTCGCCGGGGCGTTGTTCTCCGAGCCAGGTGTGCCGGGGACGCGGTACCGAGCACCCGAGCGATCCCGCGGAATCGCGGCGGCGAGCTTCTCCCGCGAGGCCGAAGTAATCGGAGCGTTTGGATCCAGACCCAATTTCTCTTTGAGGGCCCTCAGCTTCGCGTCCTTCTTCTTGACCTCGTCCGCCGACATTCCTCGGACTGCGGGCGGGGGCCCCTTGGGCTTGGGCTTCTCAGCGCCCACAACTGCAACGCCCATCCCCAAACTCTTCAGAAACTCGTCCGCGAGCGCCCCCGTGGCGGCGGCCGCCTTGTCCGCGGCCTGCTCGGCGGGCGGCGCGGCCTCGGACGCCGCGACCTCTGGCGCCGCGCGGTCGGCGGGCGCAACCGAAGCGCCCAGATCCGCCTCAAGGGCAGCGGCCGCCTCCTCGCGGGCGACCCGGGTCTTGAGCTTCTGGACGTGCTTGCGGTAGGTCCCGTCCTCGATCTGCCGACTGGTTCGCAACCAGTATGCGCGGTACGACTGGAACTTCTGAATCATCTGCCGCAGCCGGAATTTGGCTGCGGTGTTGCGCATCTGGATCCCCTCCAGCACGCGCATGGAGCGCACCACTTCCTTCTGGAGCACGGTGGGCGTACGCTTCTCAATGCCGAGGAAGTACTGCTCGTACATCACCCGCAAGCGGCTCATCTTGCGGTCCAGCTCGTTGAGCGCCGCCTCTACGTCAATTTCAGGATCTTCGTTCTGAGCCATCGGGAAACCTCAGCGCCGGTGTTACTATATCCAACGCATGACTGCACGAGCAACACACATCCTCACCGCAATCGCGATTGCCGCGATGTTCTGCCCTGGCTGCGAGACCGATACGCAGCCAAAACCAGCTCCTGCGGCACCGGCCGCCGCCGAGCCACCCCCCAGCATCGAACCCGTCGATGTTCCGCCGGCTCCCGCGATCGAGGTGCCCGACGCCTCGGCAGCAGCGCCCGAGCCCCCACCCGACCCAGCGCCAGCCGCCGGCCCGGTCAGAGACCCCTCGGTTGCGATTCTCGGCGCGTGGAGAGGGGTCCGGTTTGAGGGTGCGGGGGACCAGAATGCTGCGGGACACAAGCTTGCGCGAACGATGCTTCTGCAATTCTCGCCAGAAACGATGAAGGTCACGCTGGGACCCGCGGGCACCGTGGAAGGTCCGTGGACCGCCGTGGACCACAAGCCGGATCATCTGACCGTCGAGCGCGCCACACCGGCACCAGCGCAACGGTTTGAGATTGCGTTCCAGGGCCGCGACGTCATCACGATGACCGTCAGTTCGCGTCAGGCCGTCCGGTTCGACCGGCTCGTGCCTTCGCAAGGCGGCCAAGCGCCACCGACACCGGAAGCTCCCCCATCTCCACCGACGAAGTGACCTCGACCGCCGCGTATTCGTTGTCGTTGGCGGCGGCGCGGGCTTCCCCAGTCAGCCGAACGCGCAGCGCGTAGAGGGGAGCGCCGCCGCGGGCCGACGCCTGCTCGAGGATCGGCGCCTGCACCGCGTTGTCGGGTCGCGCGGCGTCCCACAGCCACACGCGCACCCATCGCTGCGACACGAACAGCTCAAAACCGGGACAATCGCACGACGGCGGGTTGTACCGCGCCAACACCCAATGCGGTTCGCGCCGCAGTGCCTCCGACTGCGTCCTCGCCGCGAGGGTAGAACCCCGCGCGACACGGGTCCGGGCCACGTCGAGCGCCGCGCGGTCGGGCGTGTTTACCCCCGTAACTCCCTGCGGACCCGCGCACGCCGCACCCATGGCGAGCAGAACTACCATTGCCCAGGACTTCATGACGCCAGCGTATCAGACGAGGGCAGCAACTCACAGCGGCGTGCGGACGCCCTCGAGCAGCGCCGTCACGGAAGCC
>CALBXO010000486.1 GCA_937890335.1 uncultured Pseudomonadota bacterium
ATCGGGCCATTTGGCCGTCGAGGGCGGCTCAACCCACGCGGGCGGCACTGTCAGACTCCCGTTGTCGGTGGTGCGACGCATGCCACTTGACCCAGTCGGCGGCGTGGCGAGCTTCCGCGCTCCACCAACGAGGACAGACATGTACTACGCCGCAATCACCGAGATGACCCAGATGCTCCGCAATGTCGCGGGGTTCCTCACCGCCGGGAAGAAGCACGCCGAGGAGCTCGGTTTCGATGTGAACAACCTGCTGAATGCGCGGCTCGCGCCCGATCAGTTCGCGCTCAAGCGACAGATTCAGATCATCTCCGACACGTCCAAATTCGCCGCGGCCCGCCTGGCGGGTAAAGAGGCACCGAGCTGGGCTGATGACGAGGAGACCTACGAGGAGCTGGAAGCGCGGATTGAGAAATCCATCGCCTACCTGTCGGACTTCACGGAGGGCGACTTTGAGGGGGCGGCCGATCGCCGCGTGACGCTGGGGTTCATGCCCGGTCACTACGTGGTCGGCGGCGACTACCTCGTGCAGTTCGCCCAGCCGAACTTCTTCTTCCACGTCTCCCTGGCCTACGCCATCCTGCGGCACAACGGCGTTCCGCTCGGCAAGCGCGCGTACATTGGGTCGATGAACTTCAAGCCGTTGGAGTAGACCGGGTCAGAAGATCCCCCAGCTCACCTTGAGCTTCTTGGTGATCTTCCGCATCGCCTTCTTGGCTGACCTGTCTGTGTTGTCCTCAAAGTCGTCCTTGACGGCCTCTTTGAACTTGTACTCGTCCGACACGATCTTGCCTTCGCGGTACTCGACTTCCTTGCTGCTCTCGGCCGTGAACGCGACCTGACACACCGGCTTTGCCTTCTTGTTGTCCATGACAACGATCCAGGCGTCGATGTAGCCGCCGGTGAACGAGTCGTCGTCGTTGACGACCGGCAGCTCACCTGCCTCGCGCACGATGACGGCGATGTAGGGGTCCGCCTCGAGCTTGCCGACGGCTTTGACGGCCTGCCCAGCGCGGTAGCTGTCGTCCCCGATGGCATCGATGTCCGCGACTTCCTTGAAGCCTTGGTTGAGGTAGTCCCACGCGTTGACCTTGGCGCTGTTGCCCTTGGGGTCTTCCTGGGAGATCCAGTCCAACTTCGCGCTGTCGATGCGCTTGAGCCGCCCGGTAAATCCCTTGTTGGCCGCGATCTTCTTGGCGATCTTCTCGTCGTCGCAGGCCTTCTCTTTGAGGCTCCCGCCGGGCGGCACCCCAGCGCTGAGCTTGGCCAGGTGTTTCCGGTATTTGACCACCTTGGCGACGTTCGCCTCGAGCGCCTTTTCGCGCTTGATGCGTGACGCCTCGATCTCCTCCTCGGTGGGGCAGCAGCCGCAGCCAGCGACCAGGCTGGCGAGGAATAGCAAGGCGGTGATGCTGGCAATTGTGCGCGTCATGGACTCCTCCCAAAGAAGGCCACCCTAGCGCGGGCGCGCGCGTGGAATCAAAGGCCCTGGGCTCAGATCATGTACGTGAACTTGCGGAATCCGGCGCGTTTGACGCCCATCTCCTCGGCGCGCTGCACGGCGTCGGCCAACGTCACGCTGTCCAGCATCACGTCGATCTTGCCCGCCAGCTCGCTCCACAGGGTGGTCGCCACACAGTGGCCCGTGGGCGTCCCGTCTGCGGCGGGCGACGGTGAATCCCTGCACAGAGACTCGCAGGTCTCGCCCTCCACGGCGCGAATGATGCGCGCGAGGGTGATCTCCTCGGGGGGCATCTTCAGGTAGTAGCCGCCGCCGCGCCCGCGCTTGCTGCCTACGAGCCCGGCCTTTTTGAGGTTCAGGAAGATCTGCTCCAGGAACCGCGGCGGGATGTCCTCGCGCTCCGAGATGGTCTCGATCTTCGAGCGCTCGCCGGGCGAGTGGTACGCCATGTCGAACAGGGCGCGCAGCGCATAACTGCTTTTGGAGCTGAGCTTCACGACATTGTTGACCAAAAGGGTGCGACAACCACGCTACCCATTCGCCCCGTCGTTGTCCACGGGGCGCTTGACCCACCCGCCACGCCCCGCGAGACTCAACCGCGATGAAAGCTAATTACGCTCGGACCGCCGCCGCCCTCAGCGCCCTGCTCGCGCTGGGAGCCGGACTGTCGACACCGATGGCCGCGACGTTCGATGAATCAACTGGCAAGTTGGTGCTCGACGGCGATTTTGGATTCGGGTTCGAGGACGGCGCGGACGCGCTCACCGCCTTCGGGCTCGAACGCGTCCTCCCCGCCGGGCCATTGGTCGTCGAGTCGCCCGACGCTCTGGAAGGCACCCATGTCCTCATGCTCGGGGCCGAAGTACAGGGCGTGCAGCTCGACCTGGAGAGCGCCGGCTTTGAGGGGCGACGCGTCGAGATCCGACTGTGGTACAAGGCCATCGGGCGGCGCACGGTGGTCTTCGCCGAGTGGCCCTCCGGCGAGGGCAGCTACCAGCAGACGGTCGGCCGGATCGAGATGCGCGACACCGGGCGTGCCACCGACGACGGATGGCGCGAGCTGACCAGCGGCGAGGTCGACTTTGAGCTCGCCGGCGCGCTGCGCATGCGTGAGTTGCTTCTGCTCAGCGGCATGGGTCCGGCGCCGGACGATGGCGTGGTGCTGGTGGACGCCATCAGCATCGCAGACATCGGTCCGGCCAAGGTGGACGCCGTGCGCTGCAACCTGGTCAACGAGCGCGACACCTGCGGCGACGGCGTCTGTCACTTTGGCGTGTGCACAGACGTGGCGCAGGTGCGCGGGCAGCTGCCGCCGGAGGTCCACAGGGCCGACTACATCGCACGGCGCATGTTCGAGATCGAGACCTTCGACGGCGTCCGTCGGGCGCACGTGGGCGACACTTTCAGACGCAATATGATGGCGGCGCTCGACGCCGACCCCCGCGACTTCTGGCCGCTGGTTTCCGCCGCCTACGAGTCCACCAACGACGGACATGCCCAGCCGCCGCTCGCCGTTCCGCTGCCTCGCCAGCCGCTCGGCGTCTGTCTGCACCTGGCCGACGCCGACCTCATGCCGAACGGCGGCCAGCGGCCCATGGTCCTCACGGTGGACGCGCGCATCGACTTCGCGCGGAACCTGGAACCCGGCGACATCCTCTCGGAAGTGGACGGCATCCCGTTCTCGCAATGGTACGCCGCAGCCCGAGAGCGAAACCTCTTCTACTACACCGGCGACCCCGCAGCCGAGGAGATCCAGATCATGCCGGATGTCATCCGGCTCGCCTGGGAGACCGGCGCACGGATGACGTTTGAGCGGTGCGACCAGGAGACCCCGTGCTCCGCCGGCGAGCTCGAGACCATCGAGGTCGACACCCACGAGCGGGGGGGCCTTGCGATGCTGGAGGGCCGCGCGCCGCTGTGGAGCGACGAGCACCGCATCTGCGACCACCGCTTTGACCGCGAGGTCCTCATCTCCAGCATGGAGGACCGCGAGGGCGGCCCCACGCAGCAGGACTTCGTTCGCCACAGGGACGCCGACGGCATTCGCCACCTGCTCTTCAATGGCTTTCCGTCCGGGCCCGAGCGCACCGCGTGGCGCGACGCCATCGAGGAGGCGCTGTCCGACGGGCCCGAGCGCATCATGATCGACGAGAGGCTCGGCTACGGCGGCGCGACGACCCAGACGCAATGGCTCGTGGGCTTTCTCATCCAGCGCGGACGTTTCATCGGTGCCGAGGAGTACCCCTGGCTCGAGCAGAACCTCAACGGCGCGACCGTCGCGGCATTCCGCCAATGCGAGACGCGCTCCGCGGGCCTGCCCACGGGCATTCGTTACTGTGGCGGCTACCCCGTGCGGTTCCTGCCCGGTGACGAGAACTCCAGCGGCGCCGCACAGGACAGCCGGGTGGCCATTCTCACGGGCCTGGACGTGTCCAACAACGACGTGTTCACCGAGTATATGAGCCTGCGCCGCGGGCCCACGCGCATCTTCGGCCCCGGCCCGACATGGGGAGCGTTTGGCATACAATGCCCCCTGCCTCCGTATGGCGGCGAGTTCGTCACACCCGGCTTCCAGTGCACGGACACCTGGTTCGTCACAGACCGAAACCAGGCGCTGAGCGAGTTCCGCTCCGGCCGCGGCGTCGTCCCCGACGAAGTCGTCCTTCAGAGACAGAGCGACGCCATCGCAGGGCGCGACACGCAGATCGAGGCGGCCCGACAGTGGCTGGAGGCGCAATGAACATCACACGACTCCTGGCGGCGGCATCCCTTCTTGTGCTTGGCGCCGCCTGCTCCGACAGCGGGGGCAGCGCCGGCAACAACGGGTTCCTGAACAACGGCGCCAACAACGGCGCCAACAACGGACCGAACAACGGCGCCAACAACGGGCCAAACAACGGCGCCAACAACGGCGCAAACAACGGCGGGGCGGTGCGCAAGCTGGTCTCGGACGGCCTGATGGGCAACCTGCCCGTAGACAACCGCGTCATCGATCCGGAGTTCACCGCCTCGGATTTTGACACCGGGTTTCTGCGCTATTGGTACGGCGTCCAGAGACGGGGCGGCGAGGTCTTTGGGGCGCGGGTGAACACCTGGTACTCCAAGCTGACGCCCACCCGCACCAACGCCCTTCGTCTGCGCGCAGAGGATCTGATTGAGGACCCCACGATCTACGGATTTGTGAAGACGGGGCCCGCCCAGCACGAGGCCACGGTCTGGATTGGTCGCAACGCGGACGCCACGGACGTAGAACAAGCGGCCGTCCGGGTCGCCATCCTCGGTTTCAACCCCAACAACGACGAGGTCCGCACCGCCTTTGACTTCACCCGGGTCGAGGGGAGTCGCACGGAGCTGGACGGCCGCGTCTGGCACCAATACGAGGGTGGGTGGCGCAGCTTTCTGGCCGGCTGGTCCTACTTTGAGATCCACGACACCGGGCGCGAAGACCTCTATGTGGCGGGTCCGGTGGTGCGCGATCTGGCCGGTGACAACAAACCCGGTGCACCCGTCGAGACATCCCGTGCATGGACCCCGCGCGAGAACGCCCAGATCAGCTACCTGGACCGCCTTCGCCGCGAACGTCACGGGGTTCGTCCGACCCGCCCGACCATCCCGAGACCGCCCCGCTGACACTGTGCGCGGCGCGGTGGCCACGGCCCAACGTCCGGACCAGGCCCCGTCCCTGCCAGGGCTTCCACACCCCGCGACCGTTGCCCGCCCGCCGGATCGCGCATATTGACCCCACGCCGCAGGGTTGCTATTGATTCCCGCGTGATTAAGTCGAGAACCTGAAACGATTCCCGACCCAGATGCGCGAGAACCAAGTTGAAACTGTCCAGCAAGAGCCTGTACGCCGTGCGCGCCCTGTTGAACATGGCCTACCACGCGCCCGGCGAACCCCTGAAGATCGACTCGATCTCGGAGAAGGCCGCCGTCCCGGCGCGGTTCCTCGAACAGATTTTTCAGGACCTGAAGAAGGCGGGCATCATCGGGAGCAAGCGCGGCCCCAAGGGCGGCTATTTTCTGACCAGTCCGCCCGAGAAGATCACCCTGGCCGGCGTGATTCGCGCCATGGAGGGCGACCCGCGGCAGTCGCTGTGCCGCGAGGAGGTCCCGCCGGACGGAGAGGAACTCACCTGCGCCTGCGTGACTTCGGCCGCGTGGTCCGACGTAGCCGATCGCATCGAAGAGGTGCTGGAGGCCGTCTCGCTGGCCGAGCTCGTGCGGCGTGGTGAGGACATGGGGGTGCCGCGTGACGGCTACCGCAAGTTCACGTACATCATCTGAGCCATGCCCGAGCTACACACCGAAGTCTGGCCGCCCGCCCACGACATCACCGAGCTGATCGGCCACACGCCGTTGATCGAGCTGGGCCGCCTTGCCCCCGACGCGCCCGAGGTCCTCGTCAAGCACGAGGGTTTCAACCCCGGCGGGTCCATCCGGGATCGCACGGTATTGGAGATCCTGGACAACGCGTTCGCCAGCGGGCTCCTGCGACGCGGCGACGAGGTCGTCATTGCTGGCGCGACCAACTCGGCGGTCGCGGCCTGCGTGATCGGCCAGGCGCGCGGATGTTCCGTCACCGTCTTCCACCGCGCCGGCGGCCCGCGACGCCTGTTGGAGCTGCTCTCCCGCGCCGGCGCCAATCTCATCCAGACCAGCACTGCCGGACTCGACGGGACTGTCTTGGAGGCCGCCAACTACGCGCGAGACAGCCACGACCGCATCTTCATCGACGCGGGCCGCCGCGAGGCGCTGCAGGACGCCATGCGCCACATCGCGCGGGAGATCATCGAGGCGCTCGAGGGCCGGCATGTCGGCGCGTTTGTCACAAGCTTCTCCACCGGCTCCACGCTGCGCATCGTGTCCAAGGAGCTGCGGGTCCAGTACCCGGAGCTCACGGTCGTCGGCGTCAAGATCGCCACGCCCGAATCGCGCGACGGCTTCTACGATGACGTGGCCCCGAGCCTGGTGCTGGACGCCGCGACCCGCGCTGGCGCCGACGCGCAGCGGCTCGTCATGACGGAGTCCGAGGCGTGGCGCGCGCGCGCGCTCATCGCGCGGACGGAGGGGTTGTTGCTCGGTCCCAAGGGCGCGGCCGCGGCCCTCACCGCCCTGCGGCTACGCCCTCACATTCCCGCCGACCGGGCCATCGTGGCGCTGAGCATTGACGGAGGTCACCGGTACTTCGGCGCCGAACCCACCGAGGTCCACGGTGCTCTCGCGGCAGTCGCCACAATCCAGGATCGTCCGTCGGCGCTCGCCGCGATGCGCGAGCTGATCGAGGAGGGCACACCGTGAGTGTTCGCGTCCGGATCCCTTCGCCGCTGCGCCGGCTCACCAACGAACTGGACGTCGTCAGTATCGACGCGCAAAGTGTCGGCGAGCTCTTTGAGAACCTGGAGGCCGCGCACCCCGGTGTGAAGTCCCGGGTCTGCGACGAGAAGGGGCGCGTGCGGCGGTTCGTCAACGTGTTTGTCGGCGAGAACGACATTCGCTACCTGCAAGACCTGGACACCGAGCTCAAGCCGGGTGACGAAGTCGCCATCGTGCCGGCCATCGCGGGGGGACGCTGACGTGCGACACACCTTGGGAGGGCGGCGCCGCAGCCGCCGTGTCCGCTCCGTGGCGGACCTGGTCGGCAACACGCCGATGGTCCGCGTCCGCCGGGTCACCGCAGGCCTGCCCGCGGGTGTCGAGGTCTACGCCAAACTCGAGTACTTCAACCCCGGCGGCAGCGTGAGCGACCGCGCCGCCCTTCGGATGATGCGCGACGCGCAGGCCGAGGGGCGTCTGGGCAGCGGGAAGATCCTCCTCGACCGCGCCAGCGGCGACACAGGCACCGCCTACTCCATGCTCGGCGCAGCGATGGACATCCCGGTACACCTGGTCGTACCCGCCAATGTGGACACGCCCAGAAAGACCATCTCACTGGCCTTCGGAACGCACATCCTGGACTCGGATGCAGACGCGGGCAGCGCGGGCGCCGTCGCCAAGACCAAGGCCCTTGTGGCCGCGGACGCCGCCACAGACCGTCGGTATTTTCACGCGGACCAGTTTGGCAACCCGGCCAACCCCCGCGCGCACTACCTCACGACGGCCCCCGAGATCTGGGAGGCCACGCGCGGTCGCGTCACCCACCTGGTCGCGGGCCTCGGCACCACCGGTACCCTGATGGGCACCGGCCGACGGCTCAAGCTCTACAACCCAGACGTGACTGTGATCGCCGTCGAGCCCGACGTGGTCTCCCACGGATTCGAGGGGCCCGGTCAGGTCCCCACTGCGGCCCAGCCCCAGATCTTCCGGAAGTCGGAGATCGACGCCCTCGAGTGCGTCGAGGCGACGCAAGGGTGGGCGATGGCCGGACGACTTGCCCGTGAAGAGGGACTGCTCGTAGGGTACAGCGCCGGAGCCGCGATGGTGGCCGCACTGCGGGTAGCGCAGACGCTGACGCAGGGCGTTGTCGTCGCGGTCTTCCCCGACCACGCCGAGGCCCAGCAAGACGCATGAACCCGAGACGCGAGGGCGAATTGAGCCAAGCCGCAACCCAGGAACAAAACCGCCGCCGCATCACGCATCTGCGCATGCTGGAGGCGGAGAGCATCCACATCATCCGCGAGGTGGCCGCCGAGTTCGACAACCCGGTAATGCTCTACAGCATTGGGAAGGACTCCTCGGTCATGGTTCGCCTGGCCATCAAGGCGTTCTACCCTGCCAAGGTCCCCTTCCCGCTCCTGCACGTGGACACGACCTGGAAGTTCCAGGAGATGATCACGTTCCGCGACAAATTCTGCGCGGAGAACGACCTGGACCTGCTCGTCCACACCAACGCGGACGGCGTCAAAGACAACATCAACCCGTTTGATCATGGCTCCAGTCGCTACACGACGATCATGAAGACGGACGGGTTGCGGCAGGCGCTCAACGCCGGCGGGTACGACGCTGCGTTCGGTGGCGCCCGCAGGGACGAGGAGAAGTCGCGTGCCAAGGAGCGCATCTACTCGTTCCGCGACGCCTTCCACCAATGGGACCCGAAGAACCAGCGTCCCGAGCTTTGGAACCTCTTCAACGCCAAGGTCGGGCCCGGTGAGTCGATCCGCGTCTTCCCGTTGAGCAATTGGACCGAGCTGGACATCTGGCAGTACGTCTGGCTCGAGGACATCCCCATC
>CALBXO010000487.1 GCA_937890335.1 uncultured Pseudomonadota bacterium
CTTGGAACGGCCGGTGTAGCCACGCGCGAGGCGAATCGCGCTCATGGTGGCTTCAGTCCCGCTGTTGACGAGGCGCACCATCTCCACGGAGGGGACGAGGTCGATAACCAGCTGGGCGAGCTCGTTCTCGCCCAACGTCGGGGCGCCAAAGCTGGTCCCGGTCCGCGCTGCGTTGGTCACCGCCTCGACGACGCTCGGATGGGCGTGTCCGAGAATCAGCGGCCCCCAGGAACCGACAAAGTCGATGTACCGGTTTCCGTCCACGTCCCAGACGTACGCCCCCTCCCCGCGCGCGAAGAAGATGGGGGTCCCGCCCACGCTCTTGAAGGCGCGAACGGGCGAGTTGACCCCGCCGGGCATCACGGTGACGGCGACGGCGAACGCCGCCTCACTTGCTGCGTAGCGGTCACTCATCGTCCGGCTCCTCGTCGAGCATTCCGGTCACATCGTGGACATCGCCGTCCTCGGCCCCCTCCGCGTCCGACTCAACGAATTCGGCCGCGTCGTCGATCTCGATGGGGTTGCCATCCTCGTCGAGCTCCGGCTCGTCGTCCTCCGCCACGCGCGCCAGGCTCACGATGTGCTCGCCTTCGTCCAGCCGGAACAGCGTCACTCCCTGCGTGTTTCGCCCAATGATTCGGACGCTCGCCACAGGCATGCGGATGATCTTTCCGCCGTCCGACACAAGGATCATGCTGTCCGTGTCTTCCACCTGACGGATGCCCACCACCCGGCCGTTGCGGTCACTGGTCTGTACCGTGATGATTCCCTTTCCGCCGCGACCCTGGACCCGGTACTCGTTCACATCCGTGCGTTTGCCGTAGCCGTTCTCCGTAACTGTGAAGATCGGCAGGTCCTCCCTGAGGATCTCGGCGCCAATCACCTCGTCGCCCTTGGCCAGCGTGATGCCTTTGACCCCGGCCGCAACGCGGCCCATCGGCCGAACCTGGGCCACATCAAAGCGGATCGACTGGCCGAGTGCCGTCGCCAGCATGACGTGGTTCTCCGGCTCGACGCGCTTGACCGTCACGAGGTCATCGCCGTCGTTGAGACGAACCGCTCGGATACCGCCGGCGTGGATGTTCGTGTAGTCCGACAGCGATGTGCGCTTCACCAGCCCCATCCGAGTGACAAACAGGAGGTACTCTTCGTCGGAGAAGTCGTGAACCACCGTGATGGCGGCCATCTTCTCGTCCGGCTCAAAGCGCAGCAGGTTGACGATGGCTTTGCCGCGGGCCGTGCGGCCGGCAGGCGGAATCTCGTAGACTCCGAGCTTGAACACGCGGCCCAGAGTGGTGAAGACCAGAATCGTGTCGTGGGTCGAGGCAACAAAGACATCCGTGAGGAAGTCCTCGTCCTTGGTGCCCATGCCGATCTTGCCCTTGCCGCCGCGGCGCTGCTCCCGGTAGTCGGCCAGCGCGTTGCGCTTGACGTACCCGGTGTGGGACACGGTGATGACCATGTCCTCCTCGGCGATGAGCTCCAGGTCGTCGATGTCGCCCACGGCGTCGGCAAACACCGATCGGCGCGGGTCACCGTGGAGCTCCTTGACCTCTTCGAGCTCGGTGACGATCACCTCCATGAGCTTGCCCTCGTCGGTGAGGATGCCCTGGAGGCGCTCGATCTCGGTCCGTACTGCCGCCAACTCTTCTACGATCTTGTCGCGCTCGAGTCCGGTCAGCTTCTGCAGCCGCATGTCGAGGATCGCCTGCGACTGAATCGCGCTCAGCGAAAACCGCTCGATCAGCGCTGCGCGGGCGTCCGCCACCGTGTGGCTGGCGCGAATGGTCGCGATGACCGCGTCGATGTGATCGAGCGCGACGACCAGACCTTCCAGGAGGTGTTCGCGCTCCTGCGCTTTGCGCAGCTCGTACATCGTGCGGCGTGTGACCACGTCGCGCCGGAAGTCGATGAAGTGGCTCAGGACCTCCTTGAGGCCCATGACCTTCGGCTGCCCGCCCACAATGGCGAGCATGATCGTGCCGAAGTTCTGCTGCATCGGCGTCATCTTGAAGAGCTGGTTGAGCACGACCTCGGGCACGCCCGAGTTCTTGAGCTCGATGACGACGCGCATGCCTTTGCGGTCCGACTCGTCACGCAGGTCGGAGATGTCGGTGATCTTCTTGTCGCGGACGAGTCCGGCGATCTTCTCCAACAGGCGCGCCTTGTTCACCTGGAACGGCAGCTCCGTGATGATGATCGCGTTGCGGTCCTTTCGGATCTCCTCGAACTCGGTCCGGGCACGCATCGTGATGGAGCCGCGACCGGTTCGGTACGCGTCCAGGATGCCGCGGCGTCCGCAGATGAACCCAGCCGTCGGAAAGTCCGGACCCGGCACGTGCTCCATCAGCTCCAACACCGTCAGCTCCGGGTTCGCGATCAGCGCGATGGTCGCGTCGATCACCTCACCCAGGTTGTGCGGCGGGATCTTGGTCGCCATGCCGACGGCGATGCCCTCGGAGCCGTTGACCAGGAGATTCGGGATGCGAGTTGGGAGAACCAGCGGCTCCACGAGGGAGTCGTCATAGTTCGGGCCCCAGGCCACGGTCTCCTTGTCGATGTCGTTGAGCAGCGAGCTGGCCGCCCGCGACATGCGGACCTCGGTGTAACGCATGGCGGCGGCAGGGTCGCCGTCCACAGAACCGAAGTTGCCCTGGCCATCGACCAGTGGCATGCGCATGTTGAAGTCCTGTGCCATCCGGACCAGCGCGTCGTAGACCGCGCTGTCACCGTGCGGATGGTACTTACCGATCACGTCGCCAACGACGCGCGCGGACTTCTTGTACGAAGCGTTCCACCGGTTGCCGAGCTCCTGCATCGCGTAGAGGATTCGTCGGTGGACCGGCTTGAGACCGTCTCGGACATCCGGCAGGGCCCGTCCAATGATCACGCTCATCGCGTAATCCATGTACGAGTTTCGGATCTCGTCTTCGATGTTGATCGGGCTGATATTCGCGCCGCTTACCATGCGTGCTCCCGTAACCTGTTTTCGTGTGGGCTCGTCGCGGCCATCTGGCCCGCGTTCTGCGCCGTCGTAGAGGGCGGCACAAGCTACATCAACCGTCTGGATTTGAAAAGCCGTCGACGGTGCTTAGGTTGGTTTCGTGCCGGGGGACGGTCCCAAGTGCGGCCAGGAGGCTCAAAGTAGAAATGACGAAACGCGACGAACACCGCCGCAAGCTTGTAGAGTTCCAGGAGATCGCCCTCGTGCACGCCGACGAGCTCTACGCGACTGCCCTGCGACTCACCAAGAACGAGCGCGACGCCGAGGACCTCCTTCAGGATACGTTCCTGAAGGCTTTCACCTTTTTCCACCGCTTCCAGAAGGACACGAACTGCCGAGCATGGCTGTTCAAGATCCTCACGAACACGTTCATCAACAGCTACCGCCGCAAGAGCAAGGAACGCGAGATTCTCGGCGCCGACGATCTACGTCCGGTGGAGGACAAGCTCTACGACACAGCGCGGATCAAGCTGCGCAGCAATCCGGAGCGCCGCCTCTGGAACAAGGTCATCAGTCGCGACATGCGCGAGGCGCTCGAGGACTTGCCCCTCGAATTCCGTATGGTTGTCGTGCTCGCCGACCTCCAAGGCTTCGCCTACAAAGACATCGCCGTGATTCTCGGCTGCCCGGTGGGCACCGTGATGAGCCGGCTGTTCCGTGGCCGCAAGCTGATGCGCAGCCAGCTGGCCGACTACGCCTACGACGAGGGCGTCATCCACCGGCGCGACATCTACAACCACGATGACACGAACCGCACGCGCGTGAGCAAGTCCGCAGCCTGACGGCGCGGGCCCGAGGTCCCCTCCCCGGGGGATCGATCCCCCACCCAAACACCGGCAATGCCCGGGGGGGTGGGGGGCACACCCCCCACCCCTCCCCCTAAAACACGTCCTGCGAACCTGGCACGCTTCTGGCTCTAAGGGAGGGTGAGGTCACCGAGACTGCTGGCGGGCCGTGGGCGACCCCGGCGTGACGCCTGTGACGGCGCCGATGCATGGACAATGTGCATCGACTTCGTCACTGCGACGCGCGCATGGAAACTCCATCACACGGCACCACCCCATGCTCGCCGCGATAACCCGGCATCGGTCCGTGACCCCAAAACAAAGAGAGGGACGCTGCAATGCAGCGTCCCTCTTCTCGTTCTTGCCCACCGGTGTGGGGCGAGCCCTACTCGAGCGGCAGAATGGTCTGCAGGTACTCGGAGTTTCTGGCGTTGAAATGCGGGGTGGGTGCTCCGTCGATCTCCGCGCGCTCCTCGAAGCTGCGGTTTCCACCGGCGTCCATGATGGCGCCGTCCTCGTCAAAGTCGTTGTGAAAGCGCTGGCCCTGCCCAATCAGGTCCTCCTGGAAGAAGCTCATCCCCAGTGAGTGTCCGATCTCGTGGGTGATCGTGTTGCCACATACGCTGCCCATGACGTGCACCGCCATGTCGATGAGCTCCGCGCGCTCGCCGTCCGGGTATTCGCTGGCGTCCACCGGCGTGCCCCCCAGCACCGGCATGAACGGTGAAAACACGTCGTCGAATCTCGCGCTGGCGATGTCGCTGTTGCGGTCCAGCGTCGGACTGAATGTGCGGAACGACTCGATGAACACGCCGCCGAACACGTAGAAGCCCTGGTCACCGGACTCGGCGTTCTCGCTGCCCACGATGTCGTTGAGCCGGATGTTCCCCGTGTCTTTGCCGGCCGAGTTGTCCAGGCCAAACAGCCCGGCGCCGTTGGGGTCCGGGCCCCCCACCTCGATGATGCTGTACTCAACAAAGTCGTCTGGGCGCTCCGAGCTGAACTCGATGTTGACGCCTTCGTAGTCGCGCGCGAGCGTCGCGAAAATGCGCTCCCGAATCTCCGACTCCATGTTCCGAAGCCCGTAATCTCCCAGCGTCTCCGAGAAGCCCGGAAGGAACCTGACGAAGACGTATTGCCGGGTCGGAGCGATGCCCAACGTGCCGCGGAACGGCTGCCCGAGAACGGTCGTGGTTCCGCTGATCAGGACGGGCGTGATGGTGCCCTGGAACGTGCCGGGACGCGCGGTCAGACCTGTGAGATCCGGCCGTCCCCCCTGGTCCAGCGTCTGGGTCCGAAGCACGAGCCGCGCCTCGGTGTGGTGCGGGACAGTTTCGGGGGCCAGCTGGACCGCAGCGTCGCCCGAGAAGTCGATGGTGGTCCCACCGCGGGTTGTGAACATGCCGTCCAACACGAAAATCATCGACTGCTCGGCCTCGGGGTTGGCGGGGATGAATCCACGCCCCACCACGTTCATGATCTCCCCCCGCGAAGCCGCGGGCGGGTCGAAGCTGTCGATCTCGGTCCGCAGCAGGCGGACCTCGACGTTCGCCGGCTCGCCCTCCACGACCTCATCAAAAGCCGCGTGCGTGTTGCGCGGCGTGACGACGCCGATGAAGGTGCCGGGACGGATGCCGATGGTCGTCGAGGGCCAGCTCACCAGCCACTCACGCCGGTGCGCGCCGACTGATACGGGAAGGACACCCACGATGTCCTCAGGCGCGCCGGTCTCAGGGACGAACTCACCCTCAAAGAGAA
>CALBXO010000488.1 GCA_937890335.1 uncultured Pseudomonadota bacterium
CCGTTGTTGGCGCCGTTGTTGGCACCGTTGTTCGCGCCGTTGTTGGCACCGTTGTTCGCGTCTGAGGGTGTGTAGCTGGCGTCGTCGCAGCCGCCCAGGGCCAGGAACGCGCAGGCGACGAGAGTGAGGAGGAGCTTGGTCTTCATGCAGTGTCTCGGGTCAGGTAGTGGGGTCCGAATGCCCAGCATAGTCCATGCCACGCACGCCAGCGAACTGGCCACCCGACGCCGTCGGGATCGATGCTCCCGAGAGGTTCGCGTTGCCCTCAGAAATTCGCCGTCCACGATGGAGTTACCGCAACCACCGAACGCACCCCATCACAGAAAATGTCAGTCACTGACTTTTTCTTGAATCAACGAGGCAGCTGACCCGTCTTTGTGTAGGAACACTGACTCGCCAGGTGAACAAAATGCGCAATCTCATCCCCCTACTGGTCGCCGCCTCCCTCCTCGCCGCCTGCGGCAGCACGACGGAGAGCAACTACGATGGTCCGGCCGCCCGCGGCTTCACCGGCGATGGCGAACGCGTGGCGTACTTGCACCTGCATCGGGAGGGCACCGTCACGCGCTATGGCCCCTACCTGCCGGGAGAGCCGCCGCGCTACGACGGGGACGTAACCGAGATGTCCGTGAGCCTGCGGGTGCTGGACCCGGACACAGGCAAGGAGAGGATCCTGGCGGAGAACCTGGACATACCCCCCAGCAACGACACGCCTGGGCTCGGAGACACGTCCTTGTACTATCGCGAGCACCACGGCGGCTTCCTGACGATGCAAACCGCGCACGACTCCACGCTGATCTGGGACATCGGCTCGCGCCGCAAGCGCACCACAGACCGGCGGGTGGTGCCCTCTCCGAGTGGCCACCAGCTCATGGTCTTTGTGAGCGAACCGGCGGGCGAGTCGGCGGTGCTTCGCCTGCTCTTCGTCGCCACCGACACCGTGCTCGACGCCCCCCGAGGCCGCGTCAACCTGCGGCAGGTGGACCCCGACGCAGCCGGCGTCGAGCTGCGCTTGGTGAGCCCCAGAGTGACTTGCGTGTGGCAGGACGACGCGACAGTGGTGTGCCAGGACCACAACGCGTTCGGCCTCGGCGGCACCAAACCGAGATTTGAGCCCATCAGCACCTGGGCCATCAATACGGTCACGGGTGACGCAGTCGCGACGCAGGCCGTCGCTGACGGCTGCGTGAGGCGCAACGAAGCCCTCACGAACGCCTCGGGAGACCACCTTCGGGTAAAACCCGACGACGGGTTCACCATTGAGCGCGGCGCCGGGGACGCCTGTCCGTGGGCACGCTGACCGCCCACCCGCCCGAGCCATTGACGTGGGCCCCGCCGGTGGCGACTATCCGCGCATGCAGGACCTACCCGTTCAGTTCGTGGAAGCCAACGGTATCCGCCACGCGTATGTCGAGGAGGGTGAGGGCCCGCTGGTCCTGATGTTCCACGGCTTCCCGGACACGCCGCACACCTGGGACGTCATCCGCCCCGCCGTCGCCGCCGCAGGCTTCCGCGTCGTCACACCCTGGCTGCGCGGCTACGCCCCGAGCGGCATCCCAGAGCACGACACGGACCCAATGACCCAGGGCAAGGACGTGCTGGCGCTCGTGAACGCTCTCGGGGACGGGCCCGCCTGCGTCGTTGGCCACGACTGGGGTGCGTCGCTGGTCTACGCGGCGGCGGCGCTGGAGCCACAGAAGATCCGGAAGCTCGTGGCCATGGCCATCCCGCCACCCGCCGCGATTCTGCCGACCCCCAAAATACTCTGGGGTGTCCGACACTTCGTGACCTACCGGCTTCCCGGCGCCGTCGAGCGGTTTGCCAAGGGCGACTACGCCGACATCGAGGTGATGTTCAAGCGCTGGTCTCCGACCTGGAACTACGGACCGTCGGATGTGGAGCCCGTCAAGGAGGCGTTCCGCCAGCCCGGATGCCTGGATGCGGCGCTCGGCTACTACCGTGGGATACCGCTCGTGCCGCCAGCTTGGCTCAAGAATGCGCGGCTGACCATGCCGACCCTGGTCTTCGCCGGCAAGGACGATCCCATCATCGGCCCCTCGGCGTTTGAACGCGGACGCAGGGTGACGGATTCAACGTACGAGGTCGCGGCGGTCTCAGGCGGTCACTTCATGCACCGGGAGTCGCCAGACGAGGTCCTCGCACACCTCATCCCCTTCCTGCGGGCCTGACCCCTCAGCCGCAGTTCCCGTCTTCGTCGATCTCGCCATCGCAGTCGTTGTCGATTCGGTCACAGAAGTCCTCGGCGCCCGGGTGAACCGCTGCGTTGTCGTCGTCGCAGTCCCCCTCGCAGGTGGTCACGCCGTCGCCGTCCTCATCAAAGCCCTCGTCCACAAATCCGTCACAGTCGTTGTCGATTCCGTCGCAGACCTCGGCCTCCGGGATGCACTCCGGGCAGCCCTCGTCGAACAGCCCGTCGCAGTCGTCGTCGAGCCCGTTGCAGATCTCGGGCTCGCAATTCTCGCAGCCCTCGTCCGCCTCGCCGTCACAATCGTTGTCGATGAGGTCACAGATCTCCGTCTCTGGGACGCACTCCTCGGGGCAGCCATAGGTGACCTGCAGGTCCAGTACCTCCAGGTCAGTCAGGTCGGTGCACGCGGCGCCGTAGAAGGTGAGCAGACCCTCCTCATAGTCCCAGCCATTCGCGCGGGTGGGGTCCCGCGCCACCGCGTTCTGGTTCACGCTCACATAGAGGCGGGAGGGGTCCGGCGGGAGCTCGGCGAGGCGGTAGGCACAGGTGATCAACTGACCGCCGATTTCGTTGAGCGCGTCTTCGAGCTGCTGGGCGTCGTCCGCCTGGTAGTACGACACCTCTCCCTGCCGCGGGACACCGCCAGCCACGGCGTACTCGCCCAACCAACGCGCGCTCACTTCGCCGCCAAAGCCCACCACATACGTGCTGATGCCGCGGTCGGCGTAGAGCGCCTCCAATGTGGAGACAACGCCAGCATCGCCCCCGTTGCGGCTGCAGGCCGAGTGACGTCCGTCCGTGATGAGCATGATGTAGTCCGGCGAATCGTCCACGACGAACGCCGGGTCGGTCCCGCCCTGGAGGACGGCCGTGTCGGTGTTGGTGACGCACGGTCCGTCGGGGTAGTACGGGTCGTTGCGGTCCAGTGCCGCGGTCAGCAAGTCCTGGATCAGCACCACATTGCCGTCTTGCACAGGCAAGACCAGCGCGTCGTTCTGGACGCAGCTACCGCCGTCCAGGTCGGGGTACAGGCCGAGGCCAAATCGTATCTGGCCCACGTACCTGTCGGTGATGCTCGTGATGGCCGCGACCGCGCTGGCCCATTTGCTGACGTTGCCCACGTTCCGGCGCATGGAGCAGGAGCGGTCCAATACGAGCAGGAGGTTGGGCTGAACAGGCTCCGCCTCGAAGCTCTGTTCCCCGCAGGTCTCATCGGGCACGTCGAGGTCGCACGCGTCTCCGAGGGAGTCCCCATCGAAATCACCCTGATCGAGATTCGCGATGGTCGGGCAGTTGTCGCACGCGTCGCCGAGGGAGTCCCCGTCGGTGTCCTGCTGCTCCGGGTTGCCCGCGAGGCGGCAGTTGTCGTCCAGGTCACGGACGCCGTCGTTGTCGGTATCCGTGTCGGGGTCGTACGTACCTTCTTCATCACAGGCGTCGCCGACGCCGTCGCCGTCTTCGTCCGTCTGGTCCAGATTCGCCACGCCCGGGCAGTTGTCACAGGCGTCGCCGACAAAATCGCCCTCGGCATCCGCCTGATCGGGATTGGCCACCCCGGGACAATTGTCGATCTGATCGACCAGCCCGTCGCCGTCATCGTCCTGGTCAGGGACCGGCCCGAGATCCACTTCGGCGTCCGGGGACGCATCGTCTCCCACCTCGCCAGCCGTGTCCCGCGCTCCGTCGCCACCCCCGTCCCGATCCCCGGTGTCCGAGCTCGCGTCCGGCAGACCCGTGTCTTCAACTCCCGACGAACCGCCGTAGTCGGTGGTGTCACAGGCCATCATCAGGGCGAAAAGGAGAATCAGCATCGTCGTGCGCATGACCAAACGGTACACCGCAGCGTCGCGCGGCGCCAATCGGCCTCGACCCCTCAGAGATGGGGACCGGTACCGGTCAACCGCATTCCGGCCAGGAGCGTCACGGGCATGACCAGGTTCACGCCCGTCAGAATCCAAAGGTACTGGCCAGGAAGGACCGCACAGAGCAGCCCCGCTGCAACGAGCACAGCAGCTGTGATCAAGATGAACTTCTCGCCCAAGACGCTGGTGATTCCGATCGAGGTCGCAATGAGCAACATGTCCAGCCCCACCGCGACGCCAAGGGGAAGCCCGACGATTGCGGAGAACAGCGCCATGAAGAACATTCCGCCGACCATGAAGGACAGCGCCGTCGTCAGCCTCCGCGTCCCTTGGTGGCGATGGATCTCTGCCCCAAACCGCTGAAGCACAAACACGCTGCTCAGCACCAGAAAGACCACAGCTCCAACGTGCTCAATATGGCCGGGGGTGTAGATCCCAAGCTGGTCCAGGACGGCGGCGCTGGCGGAGAGCAGCGTCAACATGATCGTCTGCACCATCGCAGCGCGGAAACGCGGCGTGGCCGTCACAGACAGCTCTTGCTGGCGTTGCATCTCCCGCAGATCATCCAGCTCGCGCGCTTTTGAAGCGGCCTCAACCCGCAGCTGCGCGACTCGATCCACCAGGTGCCCAGGCGGGTTCTCCAGCTCGCCAAGCAAGCGCTCGCCCTGTCCAAGTTCGCCGCGCCCCAGGGCGTACCCCGCCATCTTCTCGATCACCGCAGTCCGACCGTTCCCTGCCTCGACGCTGTCCGACCAGAGATCCAGCGCCTGCTCAAAGCCAAAGCGAGCGGCCGCGTACTCACGTTGCACATCCCCGTCGTCGGCCTTCGACTCCACAGCCTCGCCCAACATGGCCAGCCGCCTCCTGGCCGCGGCGGCGATGTGGATGGACGTCAGGTGGGTCAGGAACGTCTCCAGCGCCCTGCGCAGCGCAAGCGCCGACGCATAGCGGTCCTTCTGCTCCCGGGCCATGGCGCGCCGACAGATCTCGGCGAGCTCTTGCGGTATGGCCGGCGGGTACTCCTGTGGGTCGCTGTCCCAAGCGGCCATCAGCGTCTTGTAGCCATCGGCCCGCCGGTGCGGGGCGTGTCCGGTCAGCACCTCGTGCAGGCAAGCGCCGAGGAGGTAGACATCGGTCGCGCAGGTCACGAGCCGCTCGTCGCCCTGGGTGAGCTCCGGCGCCATGTACGCGGGGGTTCCCACCATGCGTTCCGCGTCCGACGGCGGCCTGGACCCGTCGAGCGCGACACCCCAATCCAGGAGGTATACCTCGCCAAAATGCCCGATCATGACGTTCTCGGGCTTGATGTCCCGGTGGAAGATCTGCCGCGAGTGGGCAAAGTGCACCGCGTTGGCCACCTGGATCAGCACGCGCACATGCCACTCAATGCGCGACCCTGACACGGTCGCCCACTGCTCGTGCTCCGGCTCGTGGATCATCTCGAGCCAGGCGGTCCCCTCCACCCGCTTCATGATGAGCACCGGCCGGCGCTGGTCGTCGAGTCCCAGGCCGTGGACGGGAATCACATTGGGATGTTCCAGGGATCCGGTGTAGCGCGCCTCGAGGAGCATCTGCCGCACCTGCGACGGCGTGTTCGCAGCCTTGGTGCGCTTGACCGCGACCTGCCGTTGCAGCGACCGCTGTTCCGCGAGGTAGACCGTACCCATGCCTCCCTCGCCCAGCACGCCGACCAATTGCAGGTCGTGCTGCGCATCTGGGACGCCCTCCTCGCCGAGCTGCAGCCGCGGCAGGGGATGGGTCCCATCCACCCAGCTTTCCAAATCCTCGTCGAACGAGGGGAGGATTGTCGCCCCGGAATCGAGGGTCAGTTCAAGGCCGAGGTTGGCCCAGGTCGCCGAAGGATCGGCCCGTTCATCTCGCTGCATGGGTTGGTGGGTTCTGGGTTCCAGATGCAGCAACACACTAGCATTGATCGAATCGTCACGCTCCGAAGAACGCCTCGACGAACGCGGACGCT
>CALBXO010000489.1 GCA_937890335.1 uncultured Pseudomonadota bacterium
CCGACAGCTGGGCGCGCAGCGCCGTGAAAGACGGATGCGCCGCCAGGGACTCCACGTGGGCGGCCGGGAAGAGGGCCGGCAACCACTGGGCGACCGCTTGGTGGCCGGGGTTGCCGTAGTTCTCCAGCGCGCGCACGAGCTCGGGCTGGAGGACCGACTCAGCCCACGAGAGTCGCTCCGCACTGTATGCACCGGTCAGCAGGGCCGACGCGCACCGAAGCGCACCACCCGGAGGAACGCGCGCAGCGGCCGCCGCGGACAGCTCGGGACCGCGACGCAACGCCTCAGCCACGGCGCCCTCGATGTCCGCTGCGTCCACACCGCCCAGGCTCGCCAGCGCGACGCACGCGCCCGCCGCTGCAGCTTCCTGAATCCGTTCCGCCTGGTCATCCGCGACCTTCTCCTGCGCGTAGAACACTGAGGGAACGCCCAGGTGCAGCAGCTCATGGAAGGTGTTGTAACCGCCCGCGGAGACCGCCACATCGCACGCGGCGAGGTAGGGTGCGACCGCCGGTTCCGTGTACCAGGTCAACCGCGGACCTCCCATCCGAGGTCCTTGGTACAGCGGCCCGGCGCCGACCAGCAGGTGCAGGTTGGGGTCCGCTCCGAGCACTTCTACCAGCCGGGACAGCGCGTCGCGACTGCCGGGGTCACCCCCGCCGCCGGCGCTGACGTAGACCAGCTTCTGGCCGGGTTCCACGCCGAGCCGCCGCCGCGACTCCGCCGGATCGCCCAGCTCATCGCGCTGCGTAGACACCACCTCGCCGCACCACACGGCGGGCCTGCCCAACACCTCGAGCGGGTTTTGTCCCGGTGGCGCCGCGTGCGGCACCGCCACCGCGTCGTAAAGCCCCAGGGCCGCCTGGAAGATGGCCCTGCCCCCGAACTCCGGTTTGACCTTCCGGCAGACAAAACCCTTGTGAAACGGCCCGTCGAGCAGCTGAAGCAGCTCATCAAAGCTGCCAGAGGGAAAGGTGTCGACCACGAGCATGTCGGGGCTGAACGTCCCGAGTACCTGCCACACAAACTGCCGCGCCAGCCGCCGGTACTCCAGCATGTCCATGCCGGCCTGGCGGACGATTGTCTTGCTCGGCAATTTGAAGGACGCAAAGCCGGCCTGAAGCAGCACTTGCGTCGCCTCCGACGAGGTCAGGAACAGGATCTCGGGAGGCTTTCTCTCGAGCAGCCCCACGATTCGGCGCAGCCAGCGGGCGGTGCTCAGCAACCGCGTGACATGGCCGAGTCCCGAGCCGTTGACGGCGTAGCAGACAATTCGCTTGATGCGTGCCATGCGTCAGGAAGCGTCCCCGTCCCAGTCGTCGCCCACGGCGGGCTGCATCCGGTCCGCGAGCTCGTCAGCGGCGTTGTCCATGGCGGTCCGGGACGGCTCCTCATGACGGTGGGAGTGCCACCGGTCTTCGTGGGTGCGCCAGTCCCAGTGTGGGTTGCGCCGCCGGAACGTACGCACCTCGTAGATGTCGTCCGCGGGCGCGCCGCGCGTCATGGCGTCCCACCAGAGATAGTCTTCGTGGAAGTCGCCCTGCTCATAGTGCTTGAAGCCCGCCACCCGGCCGCGAATCTTGGCGAGTTTGGCGTGCCGCTTGGACCACTTTTCCCGCTTGAGGTCGCGCATCCCCAGGATGGTCGCCTCGTCGAAGTACTTGTGCTTGCGCTGCGCCTTCTGGGTCTTGCGCCCAAGTTTGTTCAGCTCGGCATCGATGGACTGCATCACGGAGACAATCCGCGTGGTGCGAAGCTGCCGGAGGTACTGCAGCTGCTTGGCCAGCCCAGCGTCCTTCTTGAAGAACGTCACGAGGAACGGGTCCTTTTGGGCCAGTTGCGTCTTCTGCGGCAGCGGGCACGAATCCAGGTGATCCAACACTGCCTCTCCCAGCGTCTTCACCATGCGCTGGAAGATCAGGGCAGGCGCCTTCACCAGCTCGTCGTGGCGAGCCTTGAGCTCGGTCAGCTCCGCGACTCTGCGCTCCAGGTCCCTGTACGCTTCCAAAACCGGTTCCGATTCCGTGACCAGCGCAACCCAATGTGCGCGCACAGTGTCGGGCGTCGCCAGGTCGAGCTCCAGGTCTTCCTCGAGCTCGTCCATCAACCAGGAGACCGCCCGCCAATCCCAGAAGTGGTCGAAGAAATCGGGCGCGTAATCGCGGTCAAAGAACCCGCGCTGGTCCAGCTCCGTGAACCACTTGCTCGCCCGCCACGCGACCCGACGGTGGCGGTAGCTCTCCACGGCCTCTTGAAGCGAGGCCATGTCGTCGCGGGCCTGTCCCACGTGAAACGCGTTGTGCTCCACGTCGGGATGGGCCGCCAGCTGGACCCGCTCGGCCTCCGATTGACGCAGCTCCCTCTCAAACTCGGCTTTGACGGACTTCAACCCGGGATATCGAAGCCGCTTCTGAAGCGCGCCGAGCTCGTCGTCGCCGACCTCGGCGAGCAGGTAGCTCGCCAGCTCATCGCGGGTGCGTTGATGCAGGGCATTGAGCCGTATGATGTCGTCGTCGTACGCCTGCGCCTCCGCCTCCAGCAAGCGTTTCTGCTCGCTGAGGAACTCGAAGCGGGGTTGCGCCGCGGCGAGGAAATCGCGCGAGGTATAGGTCGTCACTGGGCGCTCCTCCGGAAGAAGGCACCCGTCCAGGCCGGCGGCAGGCTGCACTCGCTCGCCAGGTCCGTCAGCGCCGCGTGCAACGCGTCGCGCTCTCGGCTCAGATCCTCGGCGAGCTGCTCGCGCCGCACCTGGTTGCGCGCGCGAATCACCGCGAGCGCCTCCGTGTCTTCCACGGCGGTGGAAGCGGCGCGGGTCCATTGTTCGAGCGCTCGCCGATGGGGCTCAAGCACCGGGTCGTCCGACACCAACCAATTCGCCACAGCCAAGGCCTGTTTGCGCAGCGCCTGTCGGATGAAGCGGGCGGCGGACGCACCAAAGAATCCGCGCCACCGCTCGGCACCTGTGTCACCACCGACCGCCGCGAGCAGGTCCGTGGCAAACGCTTCGCACGCGTCGTCCAGGTTCTGGTTGGCCACCACGCGCCGCGCCTCCGCGTTGACCACGCGCGCCCGAGTGCGACGGTCGAACTTCTGCGCATCCTTCAGCAGCTCCAGCCAACCCTCCGTCATCGGAAGAAGGGCCACCGCCCGGGGGTCGGATTGGAGGGCGGACAGGGTGTAGACCACCTCATCCTCCATTGCCTCCAGAGGTTCACGGACTCCAAGCGGTCGGGGCATTGGCGTCTCCAGTCAGGGTGTGGGAACGGACCGGGAGCATACTAGCAGCCTGCGGCGCAATTCAAAACCCAAGTGATTTCAGGAACTTGCGGATC
>CALBXO010000490.1 GCA_937890335.1 uncultured Pseudomonadota bacterium
GCCCGGCTGGAGGCACTGGGCGTCGATGGCGACGCGCGCGCCAAGGCCGCGGCTGCGGCGGTGAAAGCTGGCTACCTCAAACCCGAGTCTGCTCGCTGAGCGCGGGTACGAGAGTCACGACCACGATCGCGATCAGAAGCGCGACCCAGAAGATGTCGCCCAGGAAGAAGATGCCCCGGATCATCTCGTAGCGGCTCGTCTCGGCGAGGACCTGCGCAAGAATCGGCGGTGTCGCGGCGATGCCCAGAGCCAGGACGCCCACGGCCGCCACCCAAGCTATCCTGATTTCGCCGCGCACGGCTTCCGCACCGGCGACCGTGAGGGTCAGGGCGGCGACCGCGCCCGCGATCCAGACGACGCTGACCAGGCCCCCGTGCATGCCCAGCAGGTAGACCGCTGCTGCCGACGCGACGCAAACCACCCAGCCGGCGGCGCCGCCGATGCCAAAGGGCAGGGCGCGCTTGTCCACGGCCATCACCGCGCAGCCCACCGCGAGCGCGAGGTTGGCGACGGCCCCCAAGCCGTTGGAGACCGCCAGCACAGCGGTGACGGAGTCCACGCCAAGATTGGACGAGAGAGGCACAACGGCGAAACCCGCCAGCTGCTGCACGACCATCACAATCATTCGGAAGCAAAACGCCGCGACGAGGATCACGACGCCAGTGTTCATCGACGAAGGATGACTACGGCGATCAGCGCGACCCAGATCCAGTGACCTCGGGCCGGGCCTGTAGGAGCGACACCGCAAGCGGGTCCGAGGACGTAGCCGGGGCCGTCGTCCGCGTCGCCGGCGTCTGCCGGCTGCTCGCCGTTGCCCATGTCGGGCGTGGGCATGGGCACGTCAGGGGCGGGTTCGTCGGTGTCAGGCAGCGGCCCCGCATCGGGTTCGGGTTCGGGGGCGGGCTCAGGTGCCGGCTCTGGCTCAGGCTCGGGCGCTGGCTCAGGTTCGGGCTCGGGATCCGGAATCGGGTCGGGCGGCTCGCCGTCAGGCTTGCTGTTGGGATCTGCCGGGTTGGAGACGTAGACCGGGTTCGGGTCGAAGGCGCGCCAGTCGCCTGCGGGGTCCCCGAGCTCGTAGCCATTTGGCCAGCCGTCACCGTCGGAGTCGAGGTTGTAGACGATCTCCCAACGGATCGGCGAGACCCCGTCACCAGGTATCTCCTGGGACGATTCGCAGTCCTCGCCAAACGCATTGAGGGGGCCGCCCGGGATGATGTGACAGGTGTCACACTCCAATTGGCTGCCGTTGGGAACTTCAGACTGGCGGAAGCTTCGCGCTTCCGCGGGAGCAGAGGCGGCGAGGAGGCCCACTGCAATGACCAGTGCTACCCCCCCGTGATTCATGCCTGCTCTCCGGCCGCTGGCTTCACCTTGTCCGGAGCCAGGATGATGCTTGCCTGTCGGCCTGACCACCGGGCTGGCGTCTCCACCTTGGAGACATCGGAGAGCTTGACGGCGACCTCATCGAGGCGCTTGAGGCCCAGGTCCTTGTGAACGATCTCCCGACCTCGGAAGCGTTGAATGACCTGTACCTTGTGGCCGGCTACCAGGAACTTGCGCGCCTGCTTCACCCGAATCTCGACATCGTGAATGTCGATCTTCACCGAGCGGCCGAGGCGAATCTGCTTGAGCTCACTGGCCTTGGCCGATGCCCGGTTCTTCTTCTGTTTCTTGGACTGGTCGTACTTGTACTTTCCGTAGTCCATGATCTTGCAGACGGGCGGGCGGGCGTCCGGGGAAACCTCGACGAGGTCCAGGCCGTGCTCCTGCGCCATTCGCAATGCGTCCATCGTTTCGATGACGCCAACTTGTGTGTTGTCCGCGCCGATAACCCGGATGGGGGAGATTTTGATCATCCGGTTGATGCGGGGCCCGCGTGGCCGCTGGGCTCCCTTGGGGGATCTACGCTTGGTGGAAATGGTACTCTACTCCTATCCAGTTACTGCATTGCGGCCGAGCCGCGGCTCGTGCATTCCATTGGTGTCATCGTCTGTCACAAGACAGACGTCGGGAATCAATCCCTTTTGGAGTGCTTTCCCTACGTAGCACCGGATTGCGACCATGGCAATGCCACGGACTTTGAATCTACGACGATGCGTCGCCGCTGTGGCGGCAACCATGGCCTTATGCGGCCCCGGAGCGGGCGCTGCGGCGCGGGCGGACGGGCCCGGTACGTCCGCGCCGCAGCTTGTCAGCATCGACTTTCGGGATGCCGCCGTGCCCGACGTCGTCCGGTTCTACGCCGAGTTGTTGGATCGCAACTTCGTCTTGGGGCCCGACCTGGCCGAGGTCCGGATTACGATCATCGCGCCCCGTCCGGTAAGCCCGGCCGAGGCGTGGGAGGCGCTGGTCACCGCCCTGGCGCAGCGCGGGCTGTCGGTGCAGCGCGAGGGCAAGTTCTGGCGCATCGCCAAGGTGCGAGCCAGCGCTCCCTTGTCTCCGGGGACGAACCGGTACGCGCTGCGCTACGCGTCGAGCGCGGATGTGGCCGCGGCCCTGCAGGGCCTCGCGGGCGCGGGCGTGCACGTGGTGGCCTGGCCGGACACCAACTCCGTAATCGTTGTTGGGTCGCCCGCGGCGGCGCGGCGGCTGTTTCGGGTCGCGCGGGCGCTGGATCAACCCGGCGCCCGCCGGCAGGTTTATGTGGTCGAACTCGAACACGCAGACGCGGACAGTCTGGCCAAGACGCTGCGCACCCTCCTTGACGATTGACATCCACGGGCCGTCCCCCTAGGCACAACTGCATGAAAAAGACGTCTTTGCTCCTCACCTGTTTGTTTCTCGTCGGCGCGTCAGCCTGCGATGACCCGGCGGCAACCGCACCCGAGAGCCCGGCCACGCCCGCGTCTCCCAGCGCTGGAGTGCCGCCCACCACGCCGGCGGCTCCGGCCACCCCCGCGGCGTCCCAGGCAGGATCGCCCGCCGCTCCGGCGAGCGCACCGGCCAGTGGCGCCGCCCCTGCCGGAAGCACGGTCGTCAAGAGCGTGGCGCCTGGCATCCTCGCCGGCATGATCCCCAAGAGCGGCATCAGTGGCGTGGTCAAGGAGACCATGGGCGGAGGCGGGTACACCTACATCCTGCTGAGCACCAAACACGGCGACTTCTGGTGCGCGGGTCCCGAGGTCCCGGCCAAGAAGGGGGACAAAGCCAAGGTCATGGAGGGCGTTCTGATGGAGAATTTCTCCTCCAAGACGCTCGGCAAGACGTTTGAGAACATCTATTTCGTGCGCGGCATCGAGCTCGGCGACGCGCCGGCGGGCGCCGCGACCTCAGGGCCCACATCCGGCCCCGCCTCTGCACCGGGCGGCCCGGCGTCCGCACCCGCTTCGGCGTCGGCGTCCGCGCCGGCCTCGGCGCCGAAAAAGGGTGAGATTGCCGTCCCCGCCGGTGGGCATACGGTGGAGCAGCTCTGGGTGCAGAAGGCGACTCTGGGTGGCAAGGCGGTGACCCTTCGCGGGCGCGCGGTGAAGGTCACGAGCGGCCTCGTTGGCGGCCTCAATTGGCTCCACGTCCAGGACGGCAGCGGCGGCCCTGGAACGAATGACATCATCGTCACCACCAAGACCGACGTGAAGATCGGCGACACCGTCTTGGCCAAGGGAATCCTGACTCTCGACAAGGAGATGGGACCGGGCATGAAGTACGACGCGCTGGTGCACAACGCCGAGGTCAAGGTCGAGTAGGTGACCCCGCCCTCGGCGGACGCGTGGCGCCCGGCGTGGCGGCGCGCTCTGTTCGACCCTGTGGGCGACGTGCGCCTGCTGGTGTTCCGATGGGCCTTTGTCCTCGGCAGCGCCGCCCACCTCTGGTTGGCGGATCCCTGGCGCACGCTGGACTGGCTCCCCGCGAACCTGATCTACCTGATCGGGCTCGGCCTCGTCGCATGGCGCGGCGCCGCCGCGGGCTACGCGCTCTGCGCCGCCGGTGCCTTGATCCCCGTCCTGTTTCTCCACGACCAGCTGACTCAATCCGTGCTTCTGGGCCTCATGGCCGCGGGCGCTGCGTGGTGCCTCGCTCGCCGGCGACCAGACGGGGCTCTCGCCGCGGCGCAATGGCTGACGATTGGCACCTACCTTCTGGCGTTCTTCCATAAACTCAACGCGGACTTCCTGGACGCCGGGACCAGCTGCGCGGTGTACGGCGCAGGAAAGACGGCCACCTATTGGGGTATGGACCTGGATCTGAGCGGCCTGGGTGTGGGGCTCATCGTCGCGGTGCTGGCGGTGGAGGCTGGCATCGCGCTGTTGCACATCGCTGGGCTGCGCTGGCTGGCCTGGACCCTGGCCGTGGCCTTCCACATCCCATTGACGCTGACGATGGCGCCCGCGTTCGCGTTCGTCATGTTTGCCGGACACGCCGCGTTCGTGACGCGGGACGACCTGGATTTCCTCGCTGGAAGATCGCGGCTGTTGGTTGGAATGGCCGCGCCGGGCGCCGTGATTACCGCCGTCAGTCTGTGGCTGCACGGCGCGCTGCCCGAGTGGACCATGGTGCCCAAGGAGTGGCTGCTGTGGTGGGCGCTCATGGCGCTCGGGGTCTGTCTTTGGCTGCGCCGCGGCCTGCTGGGCGCCGACCTTCGCCGGCCTCGGCTGCCTCCCTGGGAGGCGTGGGCGGTGGTGGGTGCGTTTGTGCTGTGCGGGCTGAGCCCGTACCTGGGGCTGCAGTTCCAGCATGCGGCCGCGATGTTGAGCAACCTGCGCGTGGACGAGGGCTGTTGGAACCATGTGGTCGTGCCGGAGGGGGTTCGGCTGACCGATGATTATGTGCGCATCGACGACGCGTCCCTGCTGCGGGAGGGCGCGATACCGGACTACGAAGCCCTGCTCGAGGACCACCTCTGGGGCCCCGGTCTGCTCCAATACACGGTGGACAATTGGTGCAAGCCATCCGTGCGGCCCATTCGGATTCAGGGGCGATTCAGGGGGCGACCGTTTCTCATCGAAGACGCGTGCGACGGACTTGGAGACGAGATTGGAGACGCGCGGATCGCCGGGCTGCTACGGTTCCAGAAGTTTCTGGTGAAGAAGTGTCCGCAGGCGTGCATCCACTAGGAGCGTTGGGCATTTCGTCTTTTCCTACGCTGCCTCGCTCCCTGAATGCTCGCCGGCGAGTGACGTGGCCTGCCTGAGGACCGCCCGGAGTGACTTTCCTGGCCTGAACCACGCGGGGATTTGCGGGCGCGCGTGCGCCCGCTCGGGTCAGATGGTGTCGTTCCAGACATGGACGAGTGCGGCGGCGGCGAAGCATTTCTCCGGTGGCACATCCGGCGCGGAGACAAGGAAG
>CALBXO010000491.1 GCA_937890335.1 uncultured Pseudomonadota bacterium
TGTGTCGCATCGCAGATCGCGTAGCAGAACACCGACGAGTTGTTGGCCGACGCGCAGTACTCGTACCCGTCAAAGCTCATGTTGTAGATGTTTGTATCGACGCCGAACGTGTCGATGATCTGGCGTGTCTCCAGGTTGATTCTGTACACCTCGCCATGGTGCCTACCCACGTAGAGGATGCCGTCGACCAAGGTCAGCCCGCCGTACAAGGTGCCGTTCATGGTGGGCACCTGAATCTCTTCGACGATGCTGCCCGTGGTCTTGTCCAGCTTCCAGATCGTGCCCGCGGTGTAGTGCATCGCGTACACGTAGTCCGCGTCATACGTGACCCCGCCGATGTTCTCGCCAAGATCGGTGGTCCAGATGAGGTTGGAGCTCAGGGCCTGCCACTTGGAGACCTTCTTGTAGTCCCAATGCGCGGTATAATAAGAGCCGTCGCGCTCGCCGGACAGCTGCATGACGTGGCCGCGCCCGGTCACAAAGGTGCCCAGGAACTGGTTGTCCTTGTTGTACCGGTAGATCGTGGTTCCCGACCACGCCGGATACCAGTACTCACCAAAGGCCGGGCTGTACCCACCGCCGTGGCTGACGGTGTTCATGTTCACCAGACTGCCGCGGTACCGCGGTGGATGAACCCGCTCGCAACCATCGGGCTGCTCGATACCGGGCAGGACGGTGATGTTGACGCTGACGATGGGGGACGACTTGACCCCGTTGTTGACGCGGTACGTAAAGCTGTCGAAGCCGACAAACTCGTTGATGGGCGAGAAACTCAGGTTCGGTGCGTCACCGGTCAGGGACCCGTGCTCGGGCCTGTCGACTATCTCGTAGGTCAGCGGGCGATTGTTGTCGTCCGTACCGCGCAGGGTGATGTTGGCGGCGGTGTTGCGGTTCGTGGACACTTGGACCGCCAGCGCGCGCGGCTCCAGCGGGTCATTGCACAGCTGGTAGCAGAACATGCTCGTGGTGTTGGGCGAGACACAGTACTCGCTCCCGTCGAAGCTCATATTGTAGATGTTCGCGTCGGTCTCGAACGTATCCACGATCTCGCGGTTCTCGAGGTTGACGCGGTGCACAAGCCCGGTGTGACGCCCGACGTACAGGTGCCCGCCGTGGTAGGCCAGTCCGCCGTAGAGAGTGCCTGCCATGGGGGGCAGCGTGAACCGCTCAATCAGAGAGCCGTCCGCCTTGCTGAGTTTCCAGACCACCGACTCCTGGTAGGCCATGGCGTAGACGAAGTTCGCGTCGGCGGTCACGCCACCGACGATGTCGTCAACCGTCGCGGTCCAGACCTCCGTGTTGGTCCTGCCTCGCCACCGGGAAACATTCCGGTTGTCCCAGTGGGCGGTGTAGTAGTCCTCCGAGTCGCCCCACAGCTGCATCACGTGGTTGCGCCCAGTGGCGAAGGTCCCGAGGAACCGACCGTCCCGGTCGTACCGGTAGACGTTGGTGCCGGACCATTCCGGATACCAGAACTCGCCAAACTCCTGGCTGTATCCACCGCCGTGGCTGCGGGTGTTGAGCGGTACCGGGGAGCCGCGGTAGACTGGCGGATTGACGAGCGTGCAGGCGTCCATTGCCTGCGACACCACCTCAAGAGAGGGTTGTCGCTCGTCGGGCTCAGGCTCGTCGCCCTGTGCCACACACCCGGCCATTGCCAGGGCCAAGAACCAAACGGCGCACCGCCGTAAGACAACGTTCATATCGCGCTCCTGGAGCGGTCCGCCTACTCGGCGAGTGACGCGCTCAAACTATAGTCGTTCTGCGTAAGACTGTTACCTGTGTATACACGGATGCAGTAGGTTCCGTCGAACGTGTTGTCGATGACAACATCCTCGAAATTCGGACCGTTGTTGAAGCTTCCGTCCACGTACGTGTTGCTGTCCGCCTCGTACACGTCGATGTCGAGGTCGCCATCGAAGTGGAAGTAGTCCATGTGGATCTCGAGGGTTTCACCCGCCGATACATCCACCGAGAACCAGTCCACATCACCGGTCAGCCCGCAGACATGACCCGAGATCGGATCACCCAGAGTCAGCGCGTGAGCCATGGCGCAGTCTTCATTGGGCTCAAATGCGTCCTCGGGCTCATTGCATTCGGCGGCGAGGATCTCCACGTTGAGCGTGTACTCCACAAAGCGCCCTGCCCCGCCAGCACCGATGGCCAGGTACCAGGTCCCGGCACCCTCCGGAGTGACGCGGAACGACCCCTCGGTCATCACGTCGATGTCCGTCAATCCGTCGCGAACGGTAAAGTCGCGGAAGTCGTCCAGGCCGCCGGGTCCATAGAGGATGGCCGGCAACGCATCCAGCGGGGAGATTCGCCCGTGGTCGTACTGGACTGTGATCTCAACCTGGTCGCCAGCGCTGAGATCCATCTGGTAGTAGTCCATCTCCTCGGCGTCGTCCCGGCACATGGTCGCGAAGTATTCGCCGTGGCCCACGCTGTTGGCGTCTCCGACCTCGCCGTCCGGTTCAAAGCCGTCCTCGATGCAACTCTCATCGGGGAAGACGGTCAGGCTCAGGTCGTAGTTCACGCCGGTATTCGGCACCTCGCCCACGCCCTCAATGCGCACGTAGTAGACGCCAGCTTCCGGGAGGCTGATGGACTCCACGGTCTTCTCGTCGAGCAGGTCGATGTTCTGGTCCAGCACCGTGTTGCCGTCCACGTCCACGATGGCCACGGAGAGCGGCGCGTCGTCCAGGCTCTGGCGCAGGGTGGCGCGGATGCGGTCCGACGGCACGTCAATGCGCAGCGCGTACCAATCGGCGTCGTCACCACACAGGTAGAGGTCCTCGTGTCGGAAGGTCCGCTCGCGCTGGATCTCAAGGAAGGTCGCCTCGTCCGCGTCCTCGTTGGGCTCGGAAGGAACACCGTCTACAACGTCCTCCGGGCAGACAAAGTCTCCAGCCTCAAGCCGCAGGCTCAGGTCATACCCAGCGGTCAGAAGAGGCTCGTCCGCGAACGTGCGCAGGTAGAACACGCCGTCGGAGTCGGAGGTGAACTGCAAGGTGCGAATCGGCCCGAAGGTGTCCGTCTGCGCGACAATCACATCGCAATCGTTCTGGATGAGCTCCACGTCGAGCGTTGCCGCTCCTTCGGTGCGGCTCACCGTGGCGTTGAGGATCTGACCCAGGCGCAGCCGTACGGCCACCCAGTCCTCGTCTCCCTCACAGATTGTCCGACCGTCGTACACCACCTCTTCGTCGAGGGGCAGCGGCTCGACCCGGTCCAGCGCGTCGGAGCAATTGTTGTCGCCCAGCGCCTCGTTGCCGTCTTCAAAACACTCGAGGATGGGCTCTTCGATCGCAAGGTCCAGCGTGTAGACCGTGGAGAAGGCGCCGCCCTGCGGCTCGACGCACAGGACGAAGTTTCCGTTGTCCTGCACGCTGTGCACAATCTGCTCTCCGTCCGACTGGCTCTGACTGAGGTCAACCAGGGTCAAACCCTCATCGTACAGGCGCAGATCCAGGTCGCCGTCCTGGTGCTCAAAGTCGATCGTCGCGGTCAGGATCTCCTCGAAGCGCAGCGGAATCGCGAAGCAGTCCGCGAATGTGAAACCATCCACCGCGTCGTTGCACATCGCCAGCGTGTACATGCCCTCGTCGAGCGCCAGCGGCTCGGCCTCGGAGTTGTTGGGCTCAAATTCGTCGTCTTCACAGGGCAAGCGGCACACATCGGTGCCGAGGTCGCACACGAGCGGCGTCGGACAATCGAGATCGGAATCGCAAGCGCGGACGCATCGGTTCCCAAAGCATGACTGGTCGGCGTAGCAGTCGGACTCTCGCTCGCACTCGCACAGATTTACGGCGAGGTCGCACACGTCATTGCGACACTGATCGTCCGCATCGCAGCCGACCGCACAGGTAGGCGTGACCTGCAGGGCGTCGCAGTACTGCCCGATCGTGCAATCGTCCTGCGTCTCGCAGGCCGCCGCCACACAGGTGTGGCTGTCCGCTTCGCAGGCCAGCCCCTCGGCACAATTGTCCGGCCCCACGCGGCACCCAGCCGAGCACAGGCCGTCCGGCCCATCGCCCTGGTCACAGAAGAACGCGCGCTCACACTCATTGTCGTTGCTGCACGGGGTCGGCACGCATCGCTGCCGAAGTCCGTCCGCCACACCCAGCAGCCGACAGGACTCTCCGTCGCGGCAGCCCTCGTCGTCCCGGCAGCCCACAAAGCACGCACCCTCATTGTCATCGCAGTACGACCTGTCGGCACAGTCCGTGTGCGTCCGGCACCCGAGCCGACAGGTGGCCGAGTCTGGTTCGCAGAACTGGCCCGCCGGACACGGCGCGTCGTCGCCGCACGCCTCGCCGACGCACACACCGTCCACGCAGCCGAGGTCGCCACAGTCCTCGTCGGCCACACAGCCCGCGCGGCAGAAGCCGGCGTCGAGGTCGCAGAACTCTCCGGGGGGGCAATCGGTAGCCTCGTCGCACGGACCGGCCACACACTGGTTGGTCTCCACAAGACAGGTCAGTTGGCCGACGCAATCGTCGTCGTCACGACAGCCCTCCACGCATGTCCCGAGCCCGTCGCCATCCAATACGCAGATGTCGCCCCGGGGACAATCCCTGTCTTCCGCGCAGTCACCGCGCGGATCCTCGACGCATGCGCGGCTGGTCAGGTCGCAGGTGGACCCGTCCGGGCAGCCGTCCTCTCGGCAACCTTCTGCACAGAGGGCCGGGTCCGCGGCGGAGTCGCAGTACTGGCTGGCGCCGCAGTCCGTGTCCGCGTCGCAGGCCACCGGACCCACGTCCTCCTCGGCGTCGGTCTCCGTGTCACCCACGTCCTCCCCGTCGCCCGTGTCTGGCTCGTTGTTGTTCGGATTGTTGGCCCCCACGCAGGTGCCCGCAAAACACTCACTGTCCGGGCATACGTTTCCGCACGCGTTGACCGGCGTGATGTTGTTGCCCGTGTCACCCCCGCATGCCGCGAGCGCAACCAGGAAGACAATGGCAGACAGTTGGAACAATCGCTGGATCATGGTTCTCCACGTGGAGTCTTCGCGACCTTCCAGGAGAACACGGTCGGCGGCGCCTGCGCAGCGGCAGCGTCCCCGTGTGTTCGGACCCGGAAGGTGTGCCCGCCGACCCGCAATCCGGTCAGCGCGTGAGGTGATGTACAGGGTTGCCACGCGGCGTCGTCCAACTGGCACTCGAGGACGCAGTCGCTCTTGTCACAGGTGAACGCAAACTGGGCGGTTTGGCCGCCGGTGGCCGCGGGGGTCGAGGTCCAGGTCACATTAGCCTGGCCGGTGGCCCACCGGAAGCTGAACTCCGTCGGAATCAACTCGGTGTTGCCGGCGGCGTCCAAAGATCGGATCCGCAGCTCGTGGTTGCCGGGGGACAGATCGCGCAGGGTCAGCGGCGACGTGCAGGGCGTAGCAGGCATCGCGTCCATCTGGCAGGTGAACGTGCAGGGCGGCTGGCCGCACGTGAACTCCACCACCGCCTCGCCCGACTCGATGATCGCAGGCGGGGTCCGCACCAGCGACGTGGTCGTTGCCTCGATGTCGTTGGCGAGCTCCAGCGGTTCACAGTCCGGGCCACCGGCCTGAAGCCAAACCGCCGCGTGCGCGTTGTCGCCAACCCGAACCGGCCCAAAGCTGCCGTCGGGACTCACCGTAGCCTTGGAGAGAAGCTTCTGGAGCAGCGCGTCCTCAAAAACCGAAACCTCTGTGAGACCCGCCGCGGCTCCCGCCCGGCCGGAGAGGTGGTCAAGGTTGCCGGTGGGCACCGAGGTCATCGCGATCTTGGTGTCGTCGAGGCACGCGCCCGCCTCCACGACCGGAACGGGCGCCCGTACTGGTACCTCGTCTCCGCAGCAGCCACCCAACGCAACCGCAACGACAGCCAACCAGAAATAACCCTGAGGTGGTCTCAACCCACTGCCCCCGCGCGGCCCCAGCACTACAGCGAGCCCGTTGCGTTCCCTTCGCAAATCCGTCCAGAACGCGAAATCTACCACTTCGGAGCGTCCGCGTACAGCGACAGCCGCGGGATGCAGCCGAACCTCAACCACAAGTTCAGTATTGCGCGCGGTGCTGCTGTGCGCGCCGGGTCGCGCTCGGCGCAATAGGCAGTCAGACGCGAAGCTTTCTGTGGTTTTGGAACAACCCCAGCGCGAACCGACCCGCCGGGTGGTCGCGGAACTCCGTCACGATCTCGGCAGCGCGCGGCGACATTTCGTCGGTGGTCGGCAACGACGCCGCATACCCGAATTCCGGCGAAGGCATCAAGACCGGGGCAGCCATGGTCGCAAACGCAATGTCCGCCGCGCTCAACCGATCACCCACGAGAAACGGTCTGCCCTGGCGGCGCGCCTCGATCTCGTCAAAGACAACCCGACACTTGTCCAGGGAGCGTAGCGCCTGCGCGGGTGTGACATGGAGCGCGCGGATGATCACCGTGCGCGTCACCGGAAACATCACGGACCACAACGCCGCCTGGGTGGCGCCCACATTTCGCTCGGCCATGCGGCGCATCAACCCGGCGTCGGCCAGCCCCTGGTCGTACACAACCCTTCGGGTGTGCGGGCCCAACGTCACGCCGAGCTCCGCTTCGAGCCGGCCCACCTCCTCGGTGGGGTACAGGGTGGTCTCCCGCGTGGCGTAGGTGTCGGACACCCAACGGACGATGTCGCTGGAGTCCCGCAGCGCCGTGCCATCGTCCCGCAGAAGAATCGGCGTCGAGAACCGGCTCGACACGCGGTCGGCACGTCCGCCGCGACCCCGCGTTGCCCACAGCACCGCGGGGAAGTGGAAGGTCGGCATGTACCGCGCGTCTTCGTACGGCACGCCAAACCTGTCCAGCGCCCAGCGGGCCTTCTCGACATAGTGGGAAAACGCGATGCTGATCAGCTTCAAGGGCTCTACTCCAGACGTTCCACTTCTTCCCGGACGGCGGCGCGGTCACCGCGCCACACGCTGCGTTGGCCAAACCGCTCGTCAATCGCGTCCAGTGCGGTCTCCAAAGGACGCGCACTGTGCGGCGCGAAGAGCGACAACTGTGTGGGCGTCCCGGCGTCTTCCAGATCAAACACGCTGACGCCCACCAGCCGGATCGGCACGCTGAGAGTCTCAAACTTCGGGAGCAGCGCGCGCGCCGCCCGCAACAGGGCGGCCGCCTCGTCGGTTGCCGCGAGCAGCTGACCCTGGCGCGTCGCGAGCGCGAAAGTGCGGCTGTACCTGACCTTCACGCGCACGCCGCGGGCACGTTTGCCCTTGTCCCGCAGCACCCGCGCGACGGTCTCACACCGCCGGCGAACCTGCTCCTCGACCTGATCGGCCCCCACGACGTCGTCCATCAACGTCTGCTCGGATCCGATGCTGATCCGGCGCCTCCGGGGCTGGACGTTGCGCGAATCCTCCGCCCGCGCCAGGCGCTTGAGGTGGCGAGCGCGGTTGCCCCCCACCTGCTGAATCATCCAGGCCTCGTCGGCGGCGGCCAGATCGCCGATCGTCAGCAACCCAAGCGGCTCAAGCCTCGCTGCGGTCTTTGGCCCCACGCCCCACAATTTCCGGATGCTCAGCGGGGCGATGAACGCCGCCTCGGCGCCGCGCGGCACCACGGTCAGCCCGTCCGGCTTGTCGAGGTCGCTGGCGATCTTGGCCAGGAACTTATTGCTCGCCACACCCACGGAGCACGTCAGCCGCGTGGCATCGAACACCGCCGCTCGGATCTGGACCGCCGCGGCGCGCCCGTCCCCCCACAGCTCCTCCGTCCCGGTCATCTCCAGGAACGCTTCGTCGAGGCTCAGCGGCTCCACCACAGGGGTGAAGTCGCGCAGGATGGCCATGATGGTCTTGGAGACCTCGACGTAGACGGACATCCGCGGCCGGGCGACCACGGCGTCCGGGCACAGAGACAGCGCCCGCGCCATGGGCATGGCGCTGTGGATGCCAAAAGTGCGGGCCTCGTAGCTGGCGGCCGCGACCACGCCGCGCCGCTCCGGGCCGCCGACGACCACCGGCTTGCCGCGCAGCGCGGGATCGTCCCGCTGCTCCACGGACGCGTAGAACGCGTCCATGTCCACGTGCAGGACGGTGCGAGGTACGTCGCTCATCGGGCCACCGGAAGGGGCTACTGCGGAACGACCGCGTGGAAGCCGCAGCGCGCAAACGTGCCGGCCACGTCGGCAACCTGGCCACTCTTCGACACCCGCACATAATACGTGCCCGGCCCGGCGGTCGCCTCCGCCTGGTCGATGAACAGGGTCTCTCCAAACGCCTCGGTCGCCTCGGCGATGACCTGCCCCTCCGGGTCCAGAACCTCCAGAAGCAGGTCCTGCACGCCGGACCCCACGTTGGCCGAGGTGCAGGCGACCGAGATGTCCTCGAGCGTCATCGTCAGACCCGAGCGGCGAATCTCAATGGCAAAGACATCCACATCTGCGTTGCACGCGCCATCGCAGTCGATGTCACCGTGGCAGACTTCCGGTGCGGCGTAGCCTTCACACGCGATGTCGGCGTCGCAGTCGCTGTCGGCCATGCAGGACATCGCCGGGGTGTACCCTTCGCACAGCACTTCGCCGCAATCAGCATCGGCGACACAGCTCTGCGCCGGCACAAAGCCCGCGCAGGTGGAGTCGCCACAGTCAGCGTCTCCACTGCACGCGGTCGGGGCTACGTAGCCCTCGCACGTGAAATCTCCATCACAGTCGTCGTCCGTGCTGCAGACGGTGGCCGGCATGTGCCCCTCGCAGGCACCGTCCCCGCAGTCTGCGTCTTGCGTGCACGGCCCTCCAACCTCGAACCCGTCACATGTTTCCTCGCCCGGGCACACGCCAGTACAGGGAATCTCCGACACAGAACACATGCCCATCGTCGGGGGGCACACCCCCGGAACGGCGTCTTCACACGAGCCGGGCGACTCGCTGTCCTCGCACGTGCCGAGCGTGTCCTCAGAGCCGGCGCAGGTCCCAGGCGTGGGCTCGGAACCCGCACAGACACCCAGAACCTCGACGGACCCATCGCAGACACCGGCGTCTACAAACGGCTCGACGAACGCCGACCGCAGCGTGGTCCCGCGCTCCGCCTGTTCGACCACTTCCGCGGTCTCCCACGTGTCGTTCCCAGCGCCGTCATTCTCCGTCTCCGCCACGTTCTCTGTACCGCGTCGCACTTTGAGCACATAGAAGTCGTTGGCACCTGCGGGCGCTGCACCGTGCTCGACCCACAACAACCACCGCGCCTGCCGAAGCGGCGGACTGAGCACTACCTGGCCGTCCTCCTGGTTGACCCGTGCCTGAATCACCTCGCCGCGCAGATCTGTGACCCACACGCCTCCGCTCGGCGCCGTACCGCCGTAGCCCTCCACGCCCACGGGCATGATGTCCACGATCAGCCGCCTGTAGAGGTTCCCACGCTGACGGTTCATGGTGAAGCTGTAGACATCGACGTCGTCACCATCGCGGTAGGAACCCAACACGAGGGCAAAATCACTGTCCAGCGAAATCGACTTCGCAGAGGTGGCATCATCTCCCCGCTCCGCCTCGATGGTCGCGTTGTCCACGCCGAGTCGGCTGACCTGCAGCGTGTACGCGAAATCGGCCTGACCTTCGGGCTCAGCCCCCCGCCAATCGGAGTTTTCCTGGACGCGGACGTAGTAGGTTCCCGCCGTCGGTGCGCGGTAGACCAGCTCGGAGTCGGGCCCGGTACGCGGCTGCGCGTCGTCGTTCTGCGCGACTTGTGTCTCAGACGCGTCGTAGAGGGTGATGACCGTATCAACCAGCGCCGCTTCCCCCGTTGGGTTGGCGTCCACGTCGATCAGCAGCCACTCGCCCGCGGCGGCCTCAAACTGAAAATAGTCGCGATCACCCGGTGCCTCGATGACACCCGCGCCGGCGCGCTCCCCCACCGTCAGCATCTCGGCGTCGGCAAACGAGTCGCGGGGCAGGTCGCCACCACCGTTGTTGGCGCCGTTGTTCGCGCCGTTGTTCGCGCCGTTGTTCGCGCCGTTGTTGGCGCCGTTGTTGGCGCCGTTGTTGGCGCCGTTGTTGGCGCCGTTGTTGGCACCGTTGTTGGCGCCGTTGTTGGCGCCGTTGTTCGCGCCGTTGTTCGCTCCGTTGTTCGCGGCGTTGTTGCCGCCATCGGTTGCGTCGTCGCCGCAACCGGCGATGAGCCCCAAAACACACAGCACCATCGCACACTGAAATCTGCGCATCGTCAGCCTCCTGCTACGCCTGATTGAGCACGGTAGCACGCACCCTCGCCACCGACAACGAACTCGCCGCAGCCGGGCTCAACCCTCCGGATTCCCCTCCACAAACGATGCGTGGCAGCGCCACTCCGGCACCCCTCGCGCCGCCCGCTTCTCCGGCGCACGGTGTGGAACGCCACCGCCGTGTGGTAGGTTGCGTCATGTTGTCCCGTGTCCCAGACGACCTCTACCATCGCGCCGAACCCGCCGCAGACGCATCGCTGACCCTGCGCTATCTCGGAACCGCCGGCTTCGTGTTGGAGGCGGACGGCACGACGCTCGTCATCGATCCGTTCGTCACGCGCCCCGGCCTCTGGACCACGGCCTTTCGGCGGCTGGTCCCCAACGCAGCGCTCATCGCGCAGGTCCTACCGAGGGCGGATCATGTCCTGATTGGCCACGCGCACCATGACCACGTCCTCGATGGACCGACGCTGTGCCAACAGACCGGAGCCCAGTTCATCGGCTCACCGTCGGCGTGCAACGTCGCCCGAGCGGCGGGCCTGTCCGAGTCCCAGATCAGAGCAACGCGCGGGCGCGAGGACATTGAGGTCGGCGCGGGCACTGCGCGCGGGCTGCCATCGCGCCACGGCAAAGTCTACTTCGGTCGGATCCCGCTCCCCGGCGACATCACCGAACCCCCGCCCTGGCCGCCGCGCTACAACGAGCTGCGCCACGGGCTCGTCCTCAACTGGCACGTCACGCTCGGGGGCGTGACCATGGTCCACATTGACTCGGCAGACTTCATCGAGGAGGAGCTCGAGGGCCTGACGTGTGATGTCCTGTGCTTGTGCGCCATCGGCCGCAACTACCGGCCGGGCTATACCGAGACGGCCATCGCCATGCTCAAGCCCAAGCTTGTGGTGCCGTGCCATTGGGACTGGTTCTTTACCCCGTACCACGCGACGCCAGAGTGTCTGCCAGGCGTGGACATCGCCGGATTCGTCGACGAGATCCGGGCGTGTGGCGCGGAGGTGGCCGTGCTGCCCTTCGAAGGCGTCCTCGGCCTCTGAGTTTTCTCCACATTTTTATGCAACACCCGCTGGCTCGGGCCGTGAACCCCACTGACTGCTCGGGAGGGTTCCATGGTCATCAAAGTCATGTCGGGCGCGCTGTTGGGCGTCGAAGGGTACATCGTCGAAGTGGAGGCCCATTGCGGCCGCGGGTTGGAAGCGTTCACCACAGTCGGCCTCCCGGACGCCTCAGTGCGCGAGGCCAGGGTCCGCGTCCGCGCCGCGATCCGCAGCGCCGGCTACGACTGGCCCGCGGGGCGGACCACGATCAACCTGGCGCCCGCCGACAGGCGCAAAGACGGCGCCCTCTACGACCTGCCCATCGCCCTGGCCGTTCTCGCGGCCACGGAACAGTGCGACGCATCGGGCCCCGACTGGGCGCTGGACGAGTTCATGGTCGTGGGCGAGCTGGGACTCGACGGCGGTGTGCGTCCCATACGCGGGGCGCTGCCGCTGGCCGTCGCCGCGCGCGCAGCCGGTTGCAAGGCCATCATCCTGCCCCGCTCCAATGCAGCGGAGGCCGCGGTCGTCGAAGGCCTGATCGTGTTGGGGGTGGACCAGCTCACGGAGGTGGTCCGCTTCTTCCGCGCTGAGCTCGAGCTGGAACCCACGGCCTTCACCCCAATGGCCGACGCAGACCGAGCCGCCAACGCATTGGACTTCGCAGACGTGCAGGGTCAGAGCCACGCCAAGCGCGCGCTGGAGGTGGCCGCAGCGGGAGGCCACAACGTGTTGATGATCGGCCCGCCGGGTTCCGGGAAGACCATGCTGGCGCGACGCATCGGATCGATCCTGCCCCCGCTGTCGCTCGAGGAGTCCCTGGAGACCACGCGCGTGTACTCCGTAGTAGGGCTGACAGGCGCGCTCGGTCTGATCCGGGACCGGCCGTTCCGCGCCCCACACCACACCGTCTCCACCGCGGGACTTGTCGGCGGCGGCTCGGGCATACCCCGGCCCGGGGAAGTGAGCCTGGCCCACAACGGCGTGCTCTTCCTGGATGAGCTGCCCGAGTTCCGCCAATCGGTGCTGGAAGTGCTCCGGCAACCGCTCGAGGAGGGGCAGGTCAACCTCACCCGGAGCATGACCAGCCTGTCCTATCCCGCGCGTGTGATGCTCATCGCTTCCATGAACCCCTGTCCCTGCGGGTTCGCGACGGACCCGGTACGCGAGTGTGTCTGCGGACAGGCGCAGATTCTGCGATACCGCAGCAGACTCAGCGGGCCACTGCTCGACAGGATCGACATTCATATCGAGGTCCCGCCGGTCGCCTACAAGGATCTGCGCGGCGACACAGCCGCGGAGGCCAGCGAGGACATGCGCGGCCGTGTCGAGGCGGCGGTCGCACGTCAGCGAACCCGGCTGCACGGCACCGGCGTCCCAAACAACGCCCAGATGACCCCCGGTCAGCTCCGGGCGTGCTGCCAAATCGACGAGGCCGCCCACAGCCTCCTCGAGCGCGTGGTCGACCGACTCGGAATGTCGGCCCGGACGTGTGACCGCATCCTCAAGGTCGCCCGCACCATCGCGGATCTGGCTGACAGCGACGGGGTCAGCGTCGCCCATGTGGCGGAAGCGGTCGCCTACCGTGTCCTGGATCGAAGCCCGTGACCGCCCCACCGACTGCGACGCCGGCTACTCACTGCTCTGTACCTCAAACGCACCCAGATCGACCGCGGCGCCGACAACGCGCGGCGCGCCGTCCAGATCCTGATCCGCCAGATCGAGGCTGACCCCGACGTCCACAGCGGAGCTGTCCCCCCTGAGGTGGAAGTCGAGGCCTCGCACATCGACAAAATGTGCGCTCGGGTCGCCAACCTCCAGGTTGCCCTCGATGGTCGAGGTCATGTCGTAGTCCCACGGAGTCAGCATCGTGGCGATGTTGTTGCGCACCACATTGTCGAAATTGGCCTGGCCGGTCTTGGACTGATCGGTGATCCGAACCCACGGCCCAGCGTCCGACGCGAACGCAGGGTGACGCACGACCGTATTGTTCTGGATACGACTGCGCCGGGCTCCGTAAAGGCTGATCCCATGCGCGTGGCTGTTCACCACAAGATTGTTCTCCACCACCCAGCCGTCTGCATAGCCGTCGGTGATGATGACGCCCTGCATCAGGGTCCCCACCAGGCCCTCCTCCAAAATGAACGCGGTGATGGGGTCCGCAAAAAGCACGAAGCGGTTGTGACGAATGACCACCCCAGCGATCACCGGGTCGGGGGCGAGCGAATACGCCTGGAAGGCGTCGTCGTGCTGAACTTCGTACTCATCGATGTACGCGTCGCGAACCGTATTCCAGACATACGTCGAGTGACTGCCCAACCCGCGGATGCCATCGCCACCAAAATTGTCGATCAGGTTGCGCTCGGCCAGCGAGTGATCCCCTCTCAGGGACAGCGCGTGGTGAGTATTGCGAATCACGCTGTTCCGAACCGTGACGCGCGCGCCCCGCAGGTCCATCCCGCTGCGCGAGCGGAGGCGCCAATCGGCCACGGTCCACGCCTCAATGTTCGGACCCGACTGTACCACAAGGTTGTCGAAGGTGAGGTCGGTCGAACGGTCGTCAGCGTTCACCAGGAACTCATGTCGCTCGTCGACAACGGGATCAATGCCGCGTGAACCATCCACCATCAGCCCCTCGATCACCACATTGCTGCATTGCCGTAATGTCAGGGACCCGACCGTCGCCCTGTGCGGACGGACGGCCCGCAGAACCACCGCTGTGCTCGGGCGCACCCCCTCGAGGCGCGGGTCGCCATGATCCCCATCCAGCAGGCACACAACGCCACCCCCGCTGGGCAGCGCGGACCGGGCGGCGAGCTGCGCCAGTGTCCCAAACGGGTTGCCTGGGGTTCCATCGGCCCCCGGACCGCCGCCGCCCGGCCCAGCGTAGTAGTCACACTCCGGCAACGCATCCGGAGGGTCGTGGGCGTCGAGGCCGTCAGCGTCTCCCATGTCCTCGGGTCGGGAATCCGTTCTCCCGACGTCCAGGTCGTCGGCGTCCTCGCTGAGGTCCGGTTGTGGAGCGTCCGTCGGTGGAGGGGACGCATCAGATCGGGCACGCACATCGTCGCCCCCCGCTCCAACGTCGATCCCAGACGCGTCATGGGCCGCGTCTTCGCCGCCGCTGTGAGCGCTGCCCCCGCCCGCCGGCCCCCCCAACGTTGAAGGGCTGCACACCGCAGTTCCGGACGCGAGCGCGACGACCAAGAACGCCCAGCGCGGCCCTATCCTGTCATTCGATTCCGTCGTCACAGTTCCGTTCCGATCCGTAGCCACGTCGCAGGTGCAAGAAATGACAAAGCCCCCGGCCGTTTGGCCGGGGGCTCTGTCAATCACTTGGTGTGAAGAGCGCCTACCAGCGCCCGCCGCCACCACCGTATCCGCCGCCGCCGCCGCCGCCGCCGCCACGGCGACCGCCGCCGCCGCCGCCGCCACCGCCGCG
>CALBXO010000492.1 GCA_937890335.1 uncultured Pseudomonadota bacterium
ACCCTTCCATCTTTGGGGCGGACCTCCACAGGGAGCTTCTTGAAGCGGTCGCCCAGGTCGGGGGGACAAGCAAACTCGATGAGCTCGTCGCGGGGGCGGATGTCGGCGTCCAGGGGCTCGGACTGGCCCAGGTGGTGGAGTCCGCAGGCCAGATAGTCAAAGTCGCCGCGAAACAGGCTCGGCAGCCTGCCGCGGACCGGGGGCGTGTCGGTCTCGTCGGGTTGGGCGTCGCCCAGCAGGAGGGCAAACGGGTCCAGGGCGTTCTTGCCCATCTGCGCGTCCAGCGCCTCGGCGCTGCCCTCCTCCATGGCGCGGGCGGTGAGCGCCTCCTCTTCGTCCACGTCGTAGACGTTCATGAACGCGGACGGGTCGCCAATATTGGCGGTGGCCTGCCGGTCCTTCTCGATGAGGAGCTCCAGGATGCGCATGTCGCCGCGAATCTGCGGGTTCTCGCTGTCCGTGAGCAGGTACGCAATCTGCGGTCGCCGCTGCTGGCCGTAGCGGTCCACGCGCCCGTTGCGCTGCTGAAAGCGCATCAGGGACCAGGGCACATCAAAATGCACGAGCCGATGACAGAGGTAGTGAAGATTGAGTCCCTCACTGGCGACGTCGCTGGCCAACAGAAGACGGACGGGCGAGGCGGCTTTGCCAAAATCTTCGACGATGCGCTGTTGGTCGATGTCGGCCAGGCCGCCGTGCAGGATCTCTACCGCGTCGCCGGACAGACCCAGCTCCTCCTGCGCCCACGCGCGCAACACTTCCAATGTGGCGCGGCGCTCGGTGAAGACCACCAACCGGTCCTCCTTGGCGCGCTTGGGGTTCCACTCCCACTGGGCGAGCAGCTCCGTGAGGGCGCGCAGCTTGGCGAACTGCCCGGGCCCCACGGCGGCCACCTTGGCCCGCAGGTGTCCCAGGGCGGTGACGTCGTCGGCAAAGGCGGTGTGGTCGGGCCGCCGCAGCGTGCGCCGGACGCGCTCATCAATGGTCTCCACGCAGGCGGCCGGACTGGAGAACAGCGCCTTCTCCAGGACCGTTTTGAACAGCATGTTGGCCCCGCCGCGCCGCGCGTCGATTCGCAGCAGTTCCAGGTCCGTCAGCGCGGCAAAAGCGGCCTCTTCTTCCGGGGTAGCGGCGGCGTGCTCCTCGGTGATGTGGCGCTCGGGGAAGGCCTGCCCAATCTGGGAGGCCACGTCCTTTTTGAACCGGCGGACAAAGAGCCCGCGGATGTCGTCGGGGCCGTAGTTGTCCGGGTCGGCGATGGCCGTGGGCTCCAGCATGGTCATCAGGCTGGCAAAGCTGCGCGGCTTTCCGTCGTGGGGGGTGGCGCTGAGCAGGATCAGGTGGTCGCAGTTCTGGGCGAGCACTTCGGCGATGCGGGCGCGCTGGGAGCGGCTGTTGCCGCGGGCGGCTACATTGTGGGCCTCATCAATGACGATCACGTCCCAATGGGCCTGCTCCACGTGGGTGCGGAAGGCGTTGTTCTGCTTGAGCGTGTCGATGGAGATGATGGCACGGTCAAAGTAGTAGAAGGGGTTGTGGTGGGTCGGGATGGTGGACCGAATCCGCTGCAGGCCGACACTGTCGAGCCGGACCAGCGGAATGGAGAACCGGCACCACATCTCTTTCTGAAACTGTGTGAGCATGGAGCGCACGGTGGCCACGAGGACGCGCTTGGCGCGCCCGCGCCGGGCGAGCTCCGCCAGAAGGATGCCCGCCTCCAGGGTCTTTCCGAGGCCTACGGCGTCTGCAATCAGGATGCGCGCTCGCGGCTTGGCCAGCGCCATGGACACGGGTTCCAGCTGGTACTCGAGCACATCCATGGCCGCGTGCTGCCCTACATAGAGCGAGCCGTCGGTGGGGGGCACGTCGCGCAGGAGGCTCTCCACGTAGAGGAGCCCGGCGCGGTGGTAGCTGGAGGTATCGCGGACAAAGGCGGTCGTGCGCGGGTCGAGGACGCGGACTTCCTTCTCCAAGGCTTCCAGGAAGATGGCGTCCTGGTCCCGGACGATCTCGCTGACGCCCTTGCAATGCCAGGCGGCGTGGCCGGTGGAGGTTTGATCCACGCGCACGACGCGCCAGACGGCGTCGCGCAGCTCGATGTTCGCACCGGGGGCTATTGTCATCATGCCGGGTGAGGATGCCTCAGAGGAGCGTGGGTAGACAAGGTGCTTTCAGTGCGAGAGTTGCGCTGGTTCCGCGGAGCCACAGAACTGGGCGCTCGGTCGTGCCATCCCCAACTCCTGCGACAGGGACTGTCGCGGAACCACGGTATTGCGCAACTCGACTCATTGGCCATGGCGCGCCGTCAGGTTGCAGGTGGATGCAAGCTTTCAGCTGTTCCATATCCCCCCGGCGTGGTTTTGTATGGCTCACATGACATCTTCTTTGAATCTGAAAGTGTTTCTTCAAACAGAGTTCCTTCAGAACTCGCACTCGCTGAGCCGATGAAAAAGCGCTTGTTTGGGGGGGGTCAGCGTGGTACCCGTTGAGCACCTCCAAGAGCCGAACATGGTAATGCGCGCGGTGCGGCCACGTGAACGGCCCTGTCTCTTTCAAGGGATTCTTCGACCAACATGATCAGGAAAGTTCGTTGGAGATCGCTGGCAGAAAGGGTGGCTTTTGCGCTGGTCCTGCCCTTGGGCCTGTGGGCACTAGCTGC
>CALBXO010000493.1 GCA_937890335.1 uncultured Pseudomonadota bacterium
GAGGTCCAGGAAATGAGTACGCGAAACAGAGGCCCCGCTCCCCTCAGCGGACACGTCGTGGCCGTCGTCGGCGCTGGCCCGGCTGGCATTTACGCCGCCCGCAAACTCGCCAACGCGGGGCATGCGGTGGCGCTGATCAACCGCGACGTGAAGCCCGGCGGCCTCGCCGAGTACGGGATCTACCCGAACAAGTACAAGATGAAGCGGGGATTGCGGAAGCAGTTTGGCAAGATCCTTGGCGACGAGCGCGTCACCTACCTCGGCAACGTGTCGGTGGGCGCCGACGGGCACCTGACGCTCGAGCAGCTGCGTGGGCTTGGGTTCTCCGCCGTGGTGCTCGCCGTCGGCGCGCAGGGGACAAAGTGGCTTGGCGTGGAAGGCGAGGAGGCGCGCGGCGTCTTTCACGCCAAGGATCTGGTGTATTGGTACAACAAGCTTCCACCGTTTGCGTCCATGGATGTCCAGTTTGGAAAGCGGGTTGCCATCATCGGCATGGGCAATGTGATGGTGGACATCGCCCATTGGCTCGTGTGCCACGAGGAGGGTGTGGAAGAGGTCATCGTCTGCGGGCGCCGCGGACCTGCCGAGCGCAAGTGGACGCCCAAGGAGATCGCGTACATCGCAGCGGCGTTTGACCGAGAGGCATTGACTGCCGAGATGGGGCGAATTGGAGACGGGTTGCGCGCCATTGGCCAAGACCCTGACGAGATCCACGAGGATTTGGTTCGGTACTGCGAGGAGCCGCTCGAACACCCCAGTGATACCCGCGTCACGTTTCAGTTTCTGTCCTCTCCCAAGCGCGTGGTCGCAGGTGGAGATGGCCAGGTTGTGGGGCTCGAGATGGAGCGGAATGAGCTCGTCGCCAAGGGCGAGCGCATCGCGTGCCAGGCCACTGGCGAGACCACGGTCCTCGACGTCGACAACGTCGTGTACGCCGTCGGCGACAGTGTGGATCGCGGGCTCGGCCTGCCGGTGGGGTGGTACGGCTTCAAGACCGGTCCTGGCGACGGCGACGAGGAGTGCTACGCCGCGTGGGACGGAGACCGCCTGTCCGGCGTCTACCTGGTGGGCTGGGCGCGCAAGGCCAGCGATGGACTGGTCGGCAAGGCCAGACAGGACGCGGAGCGAGGCTGCGAGGAGGTCGAGGCCTGGCTCGCCGAACAAGCTGTCCCGGACACCGCTGCCGCCGCCACGGACCGCCTGGTGGAGCTGCTGGCCGGGAAGACGCGCGTCGTCAGCGCAGAGGACATCGTGGCCCTCACCGCCGCCGAGACCGCGATCGCCGAATCGCGAGAGCTGCCGGAGTTCAAGCACGGCGTGAACGAGGAGATGTTCGCCGCGCTCGACGAGTGCTGACAAGAGCCTCCTGGTCCCCCCGGATCCACCGCTGAGTGCGTCGTGACATGCGGTCACCGGTGCCGCCGAGCCTCCCGCATCTGGGAAGCTGCCACGGCCACCTCATCACGACATGCACTGGGCCCTGGTCGTCGGTGACCGCTGCTTCGCGTCGAATCAGCCTGCGTCGGATTGCCAACCGTCGGGTAATGCCACGGCAGCCTTGAGGCGGGTCAGGAAGGACGGACGATCCACCGGCCCGCCGCCCATGCGCAGCATGTGGTCGGTCACCTGCTGGCAGTCGATGAAATGGTAGCCGGCACGCTCAAGGCGGGTGCAGAGCGTGACCAGCGCCACCTTGCTGGCATCCGCGACCAGCGACACCATGGATTCGCCGAAGAAAGCGCGCCCGAACGACAGACCGTAGAGTCCGCCTACCAGCTCGCCGTCGCGCCAGGTTTCCACGCTGTGGGCGTGGCCCATTGCGTTGAGCTCCGCCCAGGTCTCCACCACATTGGGTGTGATCCAGGTCCCGTCCTGACCGGGTCTGGGCTGCACCGCGCACATCAGTATCAGCGGCACGAACGCAGTGTCATAGCGGACCTCAAAGCCCTTGTTGCGCACGGCTTGTCGCGTGGAGCGGCTGCGTCGCACGTCGCCCGGGACGAGCAGCATCCGTGGGTCCGGGGAGAACCACGGGACTGGGTGCTCGCCGGTCCAGGGGAAGATACCCTTGGGGTACGCCTCCAGGATGGCCGCGGGTGTGTAGTCACCGCCAAGCGCGACGAGCCCGTCTACGGTGGGCTCGAGTGCGCGCGGAAACATCGGGTGACGGTTGGGGTATGGGAGCCAGACGACCACAGCGCTGTTGTACCCGCAGTGTGGCTCGCGGGCAACGCGTGGACTGTCAGGCGGGGACGATCTCAAAGACCGACGTCGCGTGGGCCGCGTGTACAGCTTCCCGGTCGTCGGGCCGGGGAATGAGCCAGGTGACGATGGGGAGCGGGTCCCAGACAAACGGCTCGCCGTTGAGCAGGAGGCGGTTTTCGGCGACCGCGGCGGTCGCCTCGGCCAGCGGTACGGTCTCCAATGTCTCCACCAACGCCAGAAACTGGCCCTGGACGCTGGGGTCCACGAATCGCGCGAGTTTTCTGGCGGCGTAGGCGACATGGAAGTGGCCAGTCCGGAACCCGACGCCGCTCATCTCGAGGCGTTTGGCCATCCGAATCAGCAGCGCGCCAGCCTCCTGCGCCATGCCGAGCCCTGGGTACTCCTGTCCCGGCAACAGCGGGCGATCCTTGACCGCCGCCGCCAGCGGATTTCGCATGGTGAGCCAGTGCACGTAGAGGATCGGCTCGGCGTCCAGGGTGTGTCGCTCCACCACGAGCTCGATGAGCAGGTGGTCCGAACCGGCGGCGCGCCCGTGAACCTGGATCCGTTCGCCGGGATCGTCCTGGTGGAGGCTGAGCTTGAACTTGCTGTAGCCGAGGCGTCGGAGCTGCGGGAGGATTCCAAAGTGGCTCAGCGCTGCCTCGATGCCCTCCAGCGTGTAGTAGCCGAGCAGGCGCCCGAGGTCCTGTGTCATGCCGCCGAGCGCGTCGGCCAGGTCCGCCTCGGTGAACCACTGTTCGCCGCCCAGGTCGTCGGAATCCATATGCCGCGACAGGTACGCAAACCGCGCGGCCAGAGGCTGGGCACGCCGCGCGATGGGCGTGTACGAGCCGAGCTCAACCGCCATGGCGCTGCCCGCCAGCACCCGCCACGCGTCCGGGTGGTACCCGCCTCCGGGAAGCCAGACGCTGGGGACCGACGCCAGCGCGCGGGCGACCAGCAGGTCCCGCTTGCGCGCGCCAGCCAGCGTCAACCCAAGGCCCCCCATGCGATCCGCCGCCAGCACATCGCCCCCCGCAATGACGAATGCGAGGGCGGGTTCAGGCATCTTGTCGAGCACACTCTCGACGGTCTCCAGGTACACCTCGTCCCCTGTCCCGGACGGCAGCGTGATCTCCCAGACGCCCGGCAGCTCACCCCAATCTGCGGCGCTGATCGAGGCCATCCACACATCCGCCGCGCTCCGGAGGCAGGCCGACATGCCGTCCGACGGGTGGGCGTCCAGATCGAGGACGGCGATGGTGCCGCCAAAACCCTGCTCGCGCAGCAGCGCGATGGCGACAGCGATGTCGTTGAAGATGCAGAGCCCGCCGCCTTTGTCCGGCTCGGCGTGGTGGAAGCCGCCCAGGAGGTTGAACGCCGCGCAGCGCGGGTTGGCCACCGCAAATCGCGCGGCCTCCACCGTGGCGCCGCACCCGAGCCGCATGGTGCGCAGGACCTCGTCGACCGGGATGTGGTCGCGGTCCACGCCGAGTATCCGGGCGATGATCCTGGGGTCGTTGAGGGACTCGAGATAGGCCGGCGTATGCACGAGGGCCAGCGCTTCGTAGGGAAGCACGCTCGGCTCGTGGAAGCGGTCCTTGAGGACGATGCGCTCCTCCAGAAGATACCATGCGACGAGGTCCGCGCGCCGAGGCTCGATGCCGACCTGGGCGGCGATCCCTGGCAGCGGCAGCCGGAAGTCGCGGTGGTAGAAGACGTGGAGCTCGCGCCCGCGCGCCCAGCGCCGCAGCCGGTTGAGGACGCGGCGTCCGCGCATCAGAGTTCGGCCAGGACAGCGTCCAGGGTCGGGTCGACGTCGGTGGGGCCGGTGACCGCCGCGATGGCTGTGTCCACGTCCTTGAGCCCGTTGCCGGTGACGACGAGGGCCACGGACTCGGACGCGGCGATGATGTTCTCGGCGCGGGCTTGGATGATGCCGGCTGCAGCCGCCACACCAGCGGGTTCCCCAAACACACCGCCCAGGCGAGCGCATTGTCGCATGGCGTCCAGAATGGCCTCGTCCTCGACCGCGACGTAGTCGCCGCCCACCCGGCGCACAGCGTCGAGCGCCTTGAGTCCATTGCGCGGGTGCCCCACGCAGATGCTGTCCGCGACCGTGGCGACGCTCCCGGCATCAAAGGTGGTCCTGCCCGCTCGGAAGGCGGTGACCAGCGGCTGTGCGCCGCTGGCCTGCACGCCCAGGACTCTGGGAACAAACGGGATGAGCCCGGCGATGTGGGCCTGCTCCAGGCCCTTGACCAGGCCAGCGATGGTGCAGCCGTCACCCACGCTGATGGCGACCCATTCGGGCATGTCGGCGCCCAATTGCTCGGCCAATTCAAGGGCCACGGTCTTCTTGCCCTCGACCAGGTAGGGATTGATGGCGCAGTTTCGGTTGAACCAGCCCTGCCGCGCGGTCACCTCGCCGCACAGGTCCCACGCGGTGTCGTAGTCCGAGCGTACGCGGAACACCTGCGCGCCAAACATCCGCAGCTGCGCCACCTTGGGCCGCGGCGCTCGCTCGGGCACAAAGATCGTGGCCGGCAGGTTCATGGACGCGGCGATGCACGCACAGGACGAAGCGGCGTTGCCTGTGCTGGCGCAGGCGATCCGATCGGCCCCGGCGGCAACGGCCATCACCACGCCCACTGCGCTCGCACGATCTTTGAGGCTCGCGCTGGGGTTTCTCCCGTCGTCTTTGACGACGACGCGCGCAACGCCCAGATGATCGGCCAGCCGGGGGGCCAGACTTACAGGGCTGCCCCCCACGGAGACCGGCGGGAGCGCGGCCCCCACGGGGATGGGCAGCGCTTCCGTGTAGCGCCACATGTCAAAGGCGCGGCCGGGGAGTCGGTCCGCCATTTTTCGCAGCTCGTCGTCGTCAAACACGACGTCCATGCGAACTTCTGCGCTGCATGTGCTGCAGACCCAGCGCATGGGGTCCTGCGAGAGATCGCCGCAGCCTGTGCAGCGCAATCCGACGATCCAATGGGGCAGTTTCAACATGGCGCAGACCATACGCTGCCCGCGCGGCTTTTTCACCTGCCCGCTTCGCGATATGCTCCGCGTTCACTGCGGAGGTCCATCGTGCCGACAACGAAATTCTCTCTCAACGGCGAGCCCGTCGTCTCTGATCATCATCAGGACGCTACGGCGCTCAGCGCGATTCGCGCAGCCGGGTGCCTCTCCCCCAAGAATGGGTGTGCACCCCAGGGACACTGCGGTTGTTGCACGGTGCTCATCGACGGAAAGCCGGTGATGAGCTGCCTCCACAATGCGGCGAAGATCGAAGGAAAGGAGATCACCACCCTGGAGGGGTTTGGCGAGCGCAAGCGAGAGGTGCTGTCTCGCGCGTTCGTGAAGGCCGCCGGGCTGCAATGTGGCTTCTGCATCCCCGGTATCATGGTGCGCGCGGCGTCCCTCCTGGACAAACAGCCGGACGCGAGCCGTGAACGCATCGCGAAGGTTCTCAACCCGCACCTGTGTCGCTGCACGGGGTACGTGAAGATTCTGGATGCTGTGGAAGAGGCGCGCGTCCACTGGCAGGCGGACACGTTGCCGGAGCTCTCCGACGACCACAGCATTGGCGCGTCGGCCTCGCG
>CALBXO010000494.1 GCA_937890335.1 uncultured Pseudomonadota bacterium
GCTCCACCTCGTCGCTCGGCCCACAGGGAGCGGGCTCCACGTCGAGCACTTCGAAGCGCAAGGTGTAGAGCGTGTCCACGTCGGATTCGCTGGTCACCGCCAGCGCGAAACGCCCGTCCGACGGCGCCGTGTAGAGCAGCTGCCGGGCCGGCACGTCGTTTTCGTCTGCGGTCGCGACGTGGATGTTGCCAGGGCCGACGAGCCCGAGGTCGAGCTGCGTATCCCCCTCCCAGGCGAGCGTGGCGCGCAGGAGCTGCCCCTCCACCAGGTCCACGCCGTAGAAATCGTCGTCATCGCCGCAGCGGATCGCGGTGTGAATGCCCGGCTCGGTCACTGGGGCGGAGCCGTAATCATCATTTTGTTCAAAACGGTCATCAAACTGGCAGCTCTGGGCCTCCGGGCCCTCCAACTTCGTCAGCAGGACCGTGTAGATGTTCCCCGCCTCACCGTTGTGGACGACCTCCACGAAGAGAGGCCCGTCGCTTGTGGCCTGGAACCGCAGGAACTCGTTGTCGGTGGTCGAGTTGGCTCGGATGACGGGTCTGAGTGGGTTGCCGCGGTGCAGAACGGCGTCGATGTTGCCGTCCAGGTGCGTGAAATCCACGCGCACGTTGATGATTTCGCCCGCCTCCGCGTCCACGCGGTACCAGTCGGCGTCGTCACCACAGACGATGGCGTCGTAGGGGACGCCCGGCTGGATGCGCGTGGCGTCCAGTGCCTCGTCGTCGGGCTCGAATTCGTCGTCGAACTCGCAGGTCAGCGGCAGCGGCCCCTCGTAGATGAACAAGCGGATCGCGTACGGCACCGCGGCACCATCAAAGCGGCGGACGCGCACCTTCCAGGTTCCGGTTGGCGAGCCCAACGGCGCCCTCACGCGCTTGGTGGGCGCGGCCCCGACCACGCTGTGGAACGGAGCGTCGTCGTCCCTGACCGCGTCGGGCCCGAGTAGGTCCACCTCCAGGCGGCCCTCTTCGGCCCTGTAGAGAACGAAGATCTCGGCGCTGTGGCCCTCGTTGAGCTGGAAACGATACCAGTCGTCGTCGTCGCCCTCGCACAGGATTACGTCGCCGTGGCGCCCCGGGGGGTTGAGCAGCGCGCTCTGGGAAAGGCGGTCGTTGTCCTCGAACCTGTCGTCGTCCGGGCAGCTGACCGTGCCGCCGCCGGCGACGGACAGGCTGTACGTACCTTGGGAGCGGCCCGGCCCGGCCACCTGGATGAAGTAGCGGCCCGGCGCGTCCACGAGGAAGTCGATCTCCTCGCCGTCGTCCTCGGTTTCACTCGACGCCACGAGGGTTTCCGCGTCCGCCGCGTACACGTAGAGGTTCAAATCCCCGACTGAGTGCTCGAAGGTCAGGCCCAATTGCAGCGGCACGTCGGCGGGGAGCACAAGCGTGTACCAATCTGGGTCGCTGGCGCACAGGGTGCCGGCAATCACATCGCCGGGCTCGACCGCGGAGGCCTCCTCGGACAGGTCGTCCTCCTCGAGCTCGTCCACATCACACTCCGGGGACTGCGCGTCGATGGTCAGATCGTAGCCGTTGATCAGCGACTCACCACCCGGCACCCGCAGGTGAACGACGCGCGGCGTCGCCGCCACGTAGGTGATGACCTCCTGGTCTCCGTCCGTCGCAGCGGCTTCGATCAGGTTCTGGTCTGCGCCGTACAGCTCGAGGTTCAGGTCGCCCAGACTCGAGGCGAAGTCGATGGTGGCGGTCATGGTCTCGCCGGCGTAGAGCTGCACGGCGTACCAGTCGTCGTCGTCGCCACAGATGCGGCGGTCTGCGTGCACGCCGGGCTCGACCACCGCGGACTCCTCAATGTGATCGTTGGGCTCAAAGCTGTCGTCGCGGCAGTTGCGCGTGATGTCGACCGAGAGGTCGTAGGAAGTGAAGACGCCGCGGCCGCCCGGATGTACGCGGACGGTGTAGAGCCCGGTATCGGGCAGCTCGAGGTCGAGCCGCTCCGAGTCGGTGTTCCCCGCCACCTGTTGGAACAGGTCACCGTTGGGGCGGAACAGCTGCATGTTGATGTTGCCAAAGTCGTGGACGAACATCGTCTGCATGTCGAGCTCGTCGCCAGCGAAGGCGATAAAGCTGAACCAGTCGTCGTCCTCGCAGATGGTCAGCGCCTCGAACCGGTCCCCGTCGGAGACAGCTGTGGCGCCGTCGGGCAGGTCGTTGGGCTCGAACATGTCCGCTTCGCACGGCGGCGGGTCGGTGCACTCACCCCGGACGCAGACTTCCTCGAGCCGGCACTCGTTGGAGAGGCGGCATCCCGGAGCGCAGCGCATTGTGTCTCGGTTGCAGAAGGAGCCGGGGGCACAGTCGGTGTTGGTCGTGCACGCCCTCTCCGGCGGCCTGCAAACGCCTTCGACGCAGACGTTCTCGCCAGCGCAGTGCTCGTCTTCGGCGCAGGTGCCGTCGGGCACGCATTCCTGGCTGCCCAGGTCGCACTCCTGGAAGTCCGCGCAAGGGCCGCCGCAGGGCTGGCCGTTGTTCGGAGCGGCGCGCACACACGTGTTGGAACCCGCTTCACAGACCTCATCTGCGCCACACTCGTCGTCGTCTCGACACCCGGGCACGCAGGCTTCCTCGACGCAAACCAGCCCGTCGGCGCAGTCCTCGTGAGCGACACAGTCGGGCACAAAGGCAATGCAGTGGCCGTTTCGGCACACCCGTCCGAGGCCACATTCATCGTCCTGCGTACACTCATCGCCCTGCGGAAGGCACTCGCCCTCGATGCAGAACGTGCCCAGATCGCAGGCAAAATCGTTGGAACAACCGCCGTCGCCGTTGTTCACAAACCCGTCGTCGTCGGGCTTCGACTCGCCACCGCACCCGGCGAGCATCCCTGCGAGGACCCATATTGGAAGCTTGTTCATCGGGCACAAACTAGCGATGTCGGCGCCCGCGGGCAAGGCGCCGCAATCCGTGGCAGACGGAATCCGTTGCCAGGAGGTTCGGCCCGCCCAGCGGCGTATGGATTTTTACACCTTGCTATGTGCGGCCAGGCTGGCTACGCTGTTTCTGGCCTTGGGACGGAGTACAGTATGAAGAACGGACCGAACACTGACTTGTTCGCGCTCGTCGCGGACGACGATTGGAGTCTGGACGAGTCGAGCCTGGTGGAATCAGGAAGTTTCGCGCCGCTGTCGCGCGCGGGCTCCATGGAATCGGATGTGCGTCGCGCGCAGGCTCCGACCACGCGCGAATGGCGCTTGCGCCCGTCCTCACCGGAACCGCGCCCTGCCCCGGTGCCCTCCATCAGCGCGGACATGCTGGAGCGGGACGCAAAGAAGGCACTGCAGCGCGGCGACACCCGCCTGGCGATGAAGCTTCTGGATCGCGTCCGAAAGTTGCGCTGACGACCCTGCGCTGACAACGGGAGGATCGCTGGCCGTCGTTGCCATGCCGTGTCCCCCGCTTCGCTGGCTCAGCTGGCGAGTCTGCGACGCAACGTCAGAAGTCCGAGGACTCCCACAAGCCCAGCCATGCCGACCCACGGACCGCGGGCGGGCTTCGACGGAGTTGCGCACCCGCAGTCCGAAGGTGTGTCTACCCGCTCGATCTCAGACCACTCGCCTGCGTTACCGGCGACATCTCTCCAGCGTGCGCGCACGTGAAACGTGTCGCCGCGTTCGAACCCCGCCGGGCGAACCGCATGCTGACGGTATTGGATTGGCGATTCGTAGAGGTCCGAGCGAGTCACGGCCGCCTGAATCTCCACGTAGGCACCGTCCTCCACGGGTTCGTAGTTGATCGCCCCGCCTGTGAAACGTGCGATACAAGGCTCGTCCTCCTGGTACAGATGGGTCGCACTGGTGATGCGGAGCCTGGGTGGAGGGGTCTCATCCACCTCGTCGGTCACCGTGAATCCCGAATTGATTTCGTCCAACCCGTTGTCGGACACGACTTCGTAGCGGGCGCCTGCCTCCAGCAGCCGGTCGGGAACGAGCAACCAGAGCTGACCCCCCGGGTTCTCGAGGGTGACGTCGATGACCTCGCCCGACTGGGCCTGAACTACGGCCAGCTCACCGAATAGGAATCCGTCGTAGAAGTACGCGTGGGGGATGACGTTGCGTGGGGCTGAGTCCGCCGGATGGATCGGGAGCTCCTTGAGTGTCAGGCAGGCGTGAGACGTGGGCATGGCCGCCCAGGTTACGAAGAGAAGAGCGAGGAGCGCTGAACAGAGGCTTGTTTTCATTTTTCCATCACGGGTTTGAGCACCTGCCGCCTGCTTCCAAGGTGCGACGGATCCCGTGGTGGACAAACTCGAGATGGGATTCTGTGTAGTCTGTCGGAATACGGCGCAGGCCTGCTCCGGAAATGGCGCGCTCAGGCACCGGCTTTTCCGCCTTTTCGGATGAGCGGTACGCCGATGAGGCATCGATCGGAGGCGTACCGCATCGCGGCGTTCAAGCCGGCAGGCTCCAGGCTCTGCTGGTGGAACACGGATCGCCCGCCGAACAAGCGGCCGTGCGGTTGCAGAACCTACAGACTGTTCAGGAATCCGACCAGGTCGGCGCGCTGGGCGTCCGCGAGGTCTTCGTAGGCGTCGCGGGACGCGGCGGCCTCGCCGTCGTGGGCGCGGATGGCGTCGTCCAGCGTGGTGGCGAAGCCGTCGTGCATGTAGGGGCCCGTCCCTCGGACACCCCATAGAGGGGGCGTGCGAAAGTCGCGCTCACCGGCGGCGCCGTCGGGAATGCCGGCGGCACCTTCTGGTAGTGTGGCGTGGAGCAGGAGGTCGCTGTAGAGGGGTACCATCATGCCCTCCCCCGTGGGGAGCGCCGGCGTGTGGCAGCCGTCGCAGCCGACCTGCGCAAAGAGATCTTTGCCGCGTTGTTCCGCTGCGCTGTCCTCACTGACGGGTGCCGGGGGGCTGAGCAGGGCCAGATAGAACGTGATTGCGTCGTAGTCCGTGTCGGTCAGCTCGGGGTCCGCTACGTCGTCGGCGTCCTCGGTGAATCCCAGGCTGACCCCGTCGCGCACGGGCATGGTGATGCCGACCTCATTGCTCATCGCGTCCCGCATGAACTCTTCGCTTCCGGGAACGCCGCCCTTCCACCCGAGCCGCCCCAGCCGCCCGTCAGGTCGTACGTGCGCGCGGCCACGGATGCCGTCGCCGTCGGCGTCGTCCGGGTCGGCCTGGGCAAGGATGCTGGCCTCATCGATCAGGTCGATCAGGCCCAGCCCGAAGGTGGCCGGCGGCTGTCGGAGCTCAAAGAAGTTTACGCCGGCGGCGGGCTCGGGGCGCGCGTCGCCGTTCTGGAAGCGGTGTAGCAGCGTCCCCGCGTCCGGGGCGGTCACGGCGCCATCGGCGAGGATACCCTGTCGGACGACGTTCAGATCCAGGGGCCCGCTGCCGCCGGTGACGAGGTCAAAGTGGCAGGCCCGGCAGCTGTCGCCGTTGAACTTGGGGCCAAGTCCTGTCGCCGGCGTGAAGTCTCGGTCGAACACCTCGCGCCCGGCGCGGAACATCGACTGTTCTTCGTCGGACAGGGCGCGCCACGGGCCGCCGTCCTGCCCCACCGCCGGGATGGGCGCGTCGGGCGGGAGCAGCCCCGTGGAGGTCTGCGCGCGTCCGCCGAGGCTCTCAAGGAAGGCGATCAGCGCGCCCTGGTCCGCCGCGGAGGCGGCCAGGTAGGCGTCGCGCGCGCGGCTGGACTCGCCTCCGTGCTCCACGATGGCGTCATGGAGCGTGTCAGCGCGGCCGTCGTGAAGGTAGGGGCTGGTTGCGATGATGCCCCACAGCGGCGCGGTGCGGAACTCGCTGCCTGTGGCGACACCCTGGCTGAGGTCGTCCTGGTCGTTTCCGCCCATGTCGTGCAGGAGCAGGTCGGTCCATGCCGGGATCAGGCCCCGCGGGCCGGCGAGCGTGGCTGTATGGCATCCGGTGCAATTGAACTCGTCCATCAGCTCTCGACCGCGGATGGCGTCGCCGGTCAGCTCCTCCGGCTGGGGCGCGGCGAGCAACATCGCGAAGCTGACCAGATCAAAGAGGTCGTCCTCGGCAAGCTCGGGGTCGGGGACGCCGTCGTCGTCGGTGACGGGTTCCGCGGGTGCAGCAGCCTGTGAGAATCCGCGCGATGCGAGGTTCATGCCCCGCTGGTCCAGTGCGTCGGGACCGGCGTCGCTGGGGACGGGTAGGAGGGCTTTGCGAGCGTTCGGCAGCGGATCGCTGGTGACACCCAGGTGATTGAAGAAGGGGCCGCGGATGAACCCCTCGAGCGAGACGGTCTGCGCCTTGCGGCCAAAGCGCCCGACGAAGCCGCGGTCGTAGTTGGGACGGCCGCTGATGCCATCGCCGTCGGCGTCGTCAGCGTCGGCGTTGGCGAGGATCGACGACTCGGGTATCTCCGCAATGAGGCCCGCGCCAAAGAACGGGATCGCGTTGCGCGTTGCGACCGTGGTCGCCTCCCCGTCAGACGGGGTGCGCAGTGGGCCCTCCAGGTTGTACGTCGTCTGCACTCCGCCGCGTCCCAGCGGGACCTGGGACCCGTCGGGGAGGGTCTTGGCGGTCAAGAGAAAGTTGCGGTACCTGGGCGCGGAGCCGCCCACGGTGGGCTGCTCGTGGCAGGCGCCGCAGAAGCTGACGTTGTACTCGGGTCCCAGGCCCTCCTCGGGCGTGAACCGGTGCTGGGCGACCTTCTTGCCACGGTCGAAGGTAGCCTTCTGCTCCGCCGTAGCCGACGGCAGAGGCTCACCGAGGGCGGCGAAGATGTCTGTGGCCAGCACGGGTGCGGGCGGCTCGTCTTCCTTGGCGTCTCCGCAGGACACGGCAAAAAGCGCGGGGGTCAGTGCAATCCAGCGTCTCATGGCTCGCTCGTTCGTTGGGCTTGTAGTGCGATGCCCTCATAGGGGCCGTCTGCGGAGCGGAAGTTGCCGCCCACCGCGATCAGCGGTCCGCCGGGCGCGGCGTGGATGGCGTGGAAGTCGAGCTGTGTGTCGACGTCTGCCAGGGTCAGCTCGCCGGTTCGGGTATCAAAGGTGCCCACGGTGCCAAGCACGCCTGCTACGTGGGCCACGGGGCCGTCCAGCCACACGCCGTTGAGGCCCGGGGTGGGCGCGAGGTCGGTGGTGGTCCACTCGCTGCCATCCCAGACGCTGACGATCCCGATGCCGCGCCCGCCCACCGCGACCACGTGGTCGGGGCCCGTGCCCCACACGGCGATGAGGTCGTCGCTGGCTCCGGCGAACTCCTCGGTGAGCTCGCTCCCATTCCAATGAAGCACGGCGCCGCGCTGGCCGACGATGAACACGTCGTCGGGGCCGGAGCCCCACACCTTGAACCACGCCCAGACCTGGGGCCGCTCAAGGGGCGGTGTCTCCACCTCGGTCCACACGGTCCCGTCGTAGCGTAGGATCGTCGCCTGGCCCTCCTCGCGGCCGTTGCCCCCGACCGCCCAGAGGTCGTCGCAGCTCGCGCCCCACACGCCCCACAGATCCTTGTCCGTCGGGCTCTCGTCGCGGGTCCAGCTTGCGCCGTCGAATCGCAGGATCGCTCCACGGGTGCCGACCACCACGACGTCATCCGCGGCACAGCCGTGCACCCAATTGAGCAGCGGTGTGCCAAAGGGGGGGCCGCCTGGCGCCCAGGTCTGGCCGTCGAACTCCTGAACGTCGCCGCCCCGAGGGTGCCCGCCCACAGCGTAGAGCTGGTCGGCGGTCGGCCCGCCTACGTTGAGCAACCATCCGCCCGATGCGTCGAAGGCCTCCTCCCACGACGCAGCAATGGGCGCGGTTTCCTGGGCCGGGTCCGAACAAGAGGCCAGTGTGAGGGCGGCGAGGGCGGCGAGCGCGGCTGCCCTGCGGACCTGTGGAGGGACGGGAAGTACGGGGGTTGGCGCGTGTCTGGGCATCGGCAGCGGTTCCAGTGGAGTGCGCTGATGGTCGGGTTCTCACGCTGTGAATGCAAGTTGCGCCCTGCGCAATCTTTGCCGCCGCTTCCCGGCCTCGCCGACGGACTCGCATTGCCAGGTCAGGCAGGTCTGTGAGGTCGGTACGCCCGCGCGCGCAATCCCGGTCAGGCTCCGGTCCCACGGCTTCGGACGAGCAGGACGCCGAGGAGACCGAGCGCGCCGAGGGAGGCGGCGAGAGGGGAGCGGGCGGGGCCGCCGGGCGTTGCGCAAGCGCAGTCTGTAGGTGTGTCGATCCGCTCGATCTCGGACCACTCACCCGGGTTTCCCGCCGCGTCGTGCCACCGGGCTCGGAGGTAGACCGTATCGCCACGCTCAAACCCGGCAGGCTCCAGGTTCTGCTGGTTGAAGACGGTGGGCGCGTTGTCCACGGAGCTCGCGGACAGCGCTGATTGCACCTCGATGAACCCGGGCTCCTCCAGTTCGTGGACTGAGAACCCAACGCCCGAGAACCGGCCCGTCGAACAGCTACCACCCTCGGAGTCCCCGTCGCGATAGCTGTGCCACGAGCCACTGAACCGCAGCTGCTCGGGTGGCGTCTCGTCAATCTCATCGCTCACGGTGAAGGCAAACTCCTCCGTTCCAAAAGCTGACTCCACCAGCACCATGTACTCCTCCCCCGGCTCCAGGAGCTGATCTGGAACAAGCACTGCCAGGTTGCCACGGAACCGCAGGTTGAAATCGACAAACTCGCCAGACGCAGCATGGACCAATGTCACTTCCTCTTCCGCCGGCTTAGAGCCCGGAAGCAGGCCGAAGGGCATGACATTTCGTGCGGCGGTTTCGGTGGGCTGGAATTGCACATTGGGCGCAAACGAGCATGCGGACGCGGTGGCCGGTGCAGCGGCGGCCGCCAGGAACAGGGCGGTGATCAGCAGAGCAGGTTTCATGGACTGTCCGTAGTGCGTGAGAGACCCTTCCAACCAGAGTGTAGGGCGTAATCTGCGCGGCGAAACCGCGGTGCACGAGCCCTCCACTTTGCCGCCAACGGAGGAGCAGGGTTGCTCCACCGACCAGACTGTCCGTCGGTTTTTGTGCCTTGCGCGTCTGCGTCTGCGTTCCCACACTGCCGTCTCAATAGGGAGAAATTGAGATGGGCAAAGCCAAGCTGAATCAGATCATCGCCGTGGAGAAGGGGGTCAAGACCACCGCCCACCAGAAGCTCACCGAGCTGCACCAGAACCTGCAGAAGGTCTCCTTGCTCGCCGGCATCTCGCGCACGTACCAGCCCAAGGCCGAGGACGGAGACCAATTGCCGCCTGAGTCGACCAAGGTGCAGTTCCGGGCCAGCGGGGCCCTGCGGGAGTGCGCAGACATTCTGGGTCGCCTGTTTGATGTGACGGCGACCAAAGACTGGGGCAACACCGACGCCCGCGCCGATGTCGTCGTCGACGACAAGGTCCTGCTGGCGAACGTCCCCGTGACGTACCTGCTCTTTGTGGAGAAGCAGCTCGTGGACCTGCGAACGTTTGTGCGCAAGCTCCCCGTGCTCGACCCCGGGGAGAACTGGACCTATGACCCCAACGCCGACTGCTACGCCTCGGATCGGGTGGAGACAGCCCGGACCAAGAAGGTGCCGCGCACGCTCGTGAAGTACGAGGCGACCACCGAGCACCCGGCGCAAACCGAGGTGTGGCACGAGGATGTCATCGTCGGTACCTGGGCGACCGTGAAGTTCTCCGGCGCCTTGCCGCAGCAGCGCATCAACACGTTGCTCGGTCGGGTGGAGGCGCTCCAGCAAGCTGTGAAGTTTGCGCGTGAGGAGGCCAATGGGCGCGAGATCGAGGACCAGAAGCTCGCGGACTCCGTCTTCAAGTACCTCTTTGCGGACTGACCCGGTTTGGGCGGTTGCGCCGGAGCCGGGCCATGCCTAGGTTCGGCGCGGAGTGCAAGCTGAGATTGAAACTCAGACTCACCGCCCAAAAACGGTTCAGTGCAGGTTCGAATCCTGCCCCCGGTATGTGCTGGGGTAGCCCAATTGGTAGAGGCGCCGAGGGCTTAAAGTCAGATTCTCGCTCCAAGCTACGCATTCGTCGTCTGCTCCGAATCGAGCGCCGTGTGGCCAAACCGTTGGATACCGGTTCGACTCCGGTTGGGTCCTCTTTATGGACCCATCGTCCAAAGGTAAGACACGACGGATCATGACTGACCGCGCGGCTTAAACGTCGTCGGAGCTACCAAATTGGCGGCAAAAACAGGCCTGGGCACCGGGTACGTGCCCAGGCCTACCTCTGTCCGGCGTGGTCCGCTGCGTGTAGTCTCACCGCAGGCGATGCGTCGCCCTTGTTGGGCGAGGATCGGCGGAGCGAACATGAAACACATCTTGATTGCGTTGTGCCTGGTGCTGGTCGTCGTCGGCTGCGGCGAGACCTCCGAGTACGCCGACGAGAACAACGGCGGCGGAAGCAACAACGGCGACGGCAACAACGGCGACGGCAACAACGGCGACGGCAACAACGG
>CALBXO010000495.1 GCA_937890335.1 uncultured Pseudomonadota bacterium
TAGACCGCGGCATCGTGCTGGCCTTGTCCCTCCTGGGGCTGGGCCTGATGGCCATTCTGACCTTGGTCATCGTGGTGCTCATGCTCCCGATCCTCCGCGGACAGTCGTCTCTGACGGCGCCGCCTCCAGTCGCCGCGCGGCCGGTGGCTGCGCAGCCAGGCACCCCGGCACAGCCCAGCGCGACCCCAGCGCCAGCGACCCCGGTGGCGGCTCCAGTCGTCGCCGCTGCCGCGGACGCAGGAACGCCGGATGCCGCAATGGCAGCGGTCGCTGTCGCCGCGCCCGACGCTGCCATTGCACCCGACGTACCGCCGCCCATGTGGACCATCACCCTGACCTCACAGCCGGCGGGCGCCGAGGTCGTGGTCGGGGATGAGGTGGTCGGCAAGACACCTTTGCCGCTCACGCGCACCGCCGAGAAGGGGACGATCGAGGGCGTCCTGCGATTGGATGGCCACACGGAGAAGCCATTCAAAGCCGAGTACGACAGCACCAACACCTTTGACTTCGCCTTGGAGAAGAAGCGAAAGCCCGTCGCGGCCAACACATCGGCCCGCAAGACGACGGCACCGCGAAAGGCGTCGGCGGGTTCACGGCCCGTCATCCGTGGCAAGACCGGCAATCCGCGCCCCAAGGGTGGCACGACCAAGCCGAAGACGGCGGGCAGCCGCCCGCCGATGGGCAAAGGGAAATCGAAGGGTAAGAATCCCTGGGGCAAGTGGTAGGACGCGCGCCGCGCCCACCGGGTGGTGCGGCGTCGAACGCGCGGGCGTTCAGTCCGCGATGGCGCCGTCGCGCCAGCCTTCGGCAGGTGTCCAGAACCGCCAGGCCCTGAACGCCGCATCCTCCGGCTCGTACAACCAGGTCTGCGCGCTGCGCAGCTCGCCGTCGCCGATGTCGTAGATGTTGAACTTGCCGCCGTAGTGGGGGTCTTTGAACCTGGCGACGCTCGTGGACCCGGCCTCAGAGACGTAGGTGATGCCCCCGTCCGGGCGTGGCAGCGCAAAGATGCCGTGTTGGTGGTTGTGCCCGTGAATCGTAAGGCCCACGCCGCGCCGCGTCAGGAGAGCTTTGACCTCCTCTCGGTCTTCCATCTGCCGAAAGAACTCCTTGCGCGGGTTCGTATGCACAGGCGGCACCAGATGGTGGTGGTGCGCCACGACCAGAAACCGCCCCTCGATCTCGGGGGCAGACAGCAGCGCGTCCAGGCGCGCCCGCTGCTCCTCTCCGACTCGTCCCACGGCGAAAGTCGGCGGCGACGCGATGCATGAGTTCAACCCCACCAGCACCACATCATCGCCGAGCAGCTTCGCGTACGGGTAGACCTCCCCCGGTTCGCGGGGAAGATCGGAGACCATCCACGGGGCGTAGTACGACTCAAAGCGGGCCGCACGCACAGAACCGCGCGTGTAGTAGTCGTGGTTGCCTGGGATGACGGAGAGATTGGCAGAGTAGGGCGCCAGCATCGACCGCGCCGCCTCAAACTCGCTCTCGAGGCTCAGATTGGACAGGTCACCCGTGACGACGGTGTGGTCCACCCCCAGCGTCTGGACGTGCTCCAACGCGGCTTGCACAACCCGGTTGTCGTGCTTGCCGGACCTCCCGAGCAGGAGGTTCAGTCCGCCCGTGACGCGCTTGTTGAGGAAGCGCCAAGGGCGGACGTTCTCCAGATTGTGGATGTGGATGTCCGAGAGGTGGGCGAGTCGCACGGTGTGGCTTAGTCCAGACCGTTGATGCGCAGCGAGTAGCTGTTGGTGCTGCGCGATTGGTTCGGGAACATCCGCACGCAGACATCGGAGGTCTCGTCGAGGCTGAATTCCACCGCTGCGTTGTCAGCAATCGCAAGGTCGAAGCCGACGATGCGATCGAACACGCCATCATTGGCGGTCACGACCTGCATCTGGAGGTCCGTGCCGCGGTCGTTGGGCTCGGCGAGGGCAAAGGTCGCCGTGGCGCTATAGTCGCCCGCGGTGACGTCTGCGACGCAGAACCAGTCCTCCCCCTCCGGGCATACGCTCAGCTCGTCATAAGTCGTCGCCAGCTCGATGAGTGCTGCGTCGCCCAAGGTGCTGTTTCCCTCGTACTCGTCTTCCTGGCACAGGACCATCGTGATCTCCGTTTGAAGCCGATTGTTCGTCTCGTTCTCCTCTTCCACGACATCACCGTGGTCCAGGTAGATACCAAAATAACCAATGCCGGCCTGGTATGGCCCGTCTTCGGGGACAACAAAGAGATCCTGCACGTCAACTTCCGAGAACCCGTCGATTGCACCGATGGTACGCTCGGCGATGATG
>CALBXO010000496.1 GCA_937890335.1 uncultured Pseudomonadota bacterium
GCAGGGCACGCACAGGCACAGGAATCCCTGGGACACGCTCTCCTTGAAGGCGTGAATCAGGACGATGATGTTACAGATGAGACCGACGATGCTGAAGATGGCGCCAATGCCAAGGAGGACGAGACCCATGTTGTGCTCCTGGGTTCAGTGTTCTCGAGTTCACGACTGACGAGTCAGTGTGGGTGACGCTACCATGTAGTCTACCCACCGTGCAAAGCGAATCGGCACAATCGTCTCGACGAAGGCCGGGCCGCGTCAGGCTGGCGCCACAGCAATGTAGTACCCCAACCGCGCAAAGCCGTAGACCAGGAAGGTCCCGATGAAGGTCCAGTAGAACCAACGCGCGCGGCTCTCACGGGTCACCATCCACGCGCGCATGGCGTCGAGCCACCGCTGCGGGAAGAAGTTCGAGACGGCCAGGACGATGATCAGGAAGTAGAGCGGGATGCCCCACGGGTGGTATTCGAACGCCGCACCCGGGTCCAGGTGCGTCATGTTTGTGATGCTTCGCCCCAGACCGCAGCCGGGGCACGGCAGGTCAAAGAGGTTCTGGAACCAGCAGATGGTGAACCCGCCACCATCCGTGGGAAGGAAGAAGCTGGCGATCAGACACATCAACCCGATGCGCTGCGACATCTTGTTGAAGATGGTGTCGTAGATGTACCGCGGGCCCTTGTTGACCACGGGCTCTTCTGGGCCAGGCCCGTCGGGGCCTGCGCCCGAGAGCTCCTGCGCGGCGGTGTCTACGGTGCCGGTGTCAGCTACGGAAAGCATAGTCCGATGGTTGTGTCGTCCTGAAAGGCCTCCTGGCACGTCGCCGGCTGGCCTTGGAAGGATACACCGTTGCAGTCGGCGCCATTCCCGAGTCTGCAATACACCAGGCATCGGTTGGGCGGCGTCTGCAGCTCGAAGCAGCGATTGCCTGCCGAGCACCAATCACCCACGGGCGCGCACTCATCGAACGGCGCGCGTCCCTGGCTGGTGGTGGGAAAACAGACGCCCGTGTCGATGGTCAGCAGCCCGCAGGCCTGGCCGCCCGGGCAGTTGCCCGCGCCCCAGAAATCGCACAGCGGCGAGCAGATCCCCGTCGGCTGGTTGTCCTCGGACAGGCAGAAGTGGTCCACCTGGCAGATCTGGTTTGGGTCGTCGCTGCCGGGCGTGCAGGATGCGTTGGCCTGGGCGTTTCCGGCGTTGAAGCAATAGCCGGCGTTGTTGTCGAAGGTGATGCACGTACCGTTCTCGTCGTTGTTCTCGCCGAGCCCGGTGCATTGCCCGCTGGTCTGGCACTGGGACGGCAGGCAGACGAGCACGGGGTTGAGCTGTCCCACGTCCAGGCAGTAGGAGCCGCTCGGGCACACGTCCGCGGTGAAGTCCGCGCTGCAGCTGCTCAGGCAGGTGCCCGGTCCCTGGTCTGCAAGGGCCGCACAGTACCAATTGCCCTGTTGCTCCAGCCCGGTGCCGGGGGGCAGGTCGCACGGCTCACCGTGGGCCGAGCAGCGCCGGCAGGTCCCCCGAGGCGCGCAGCTTCCCGCGCAGCATTCGTCCGTGGGGCCGCAGTCGCCGTCCTCGCGACAAGCGTTGGGGTCGCCACAGTCCTCCTCGCAGGTCTCCTGCTCGGAGGGGTCGCAGACGGCGTCGCCACAGACGGGGCCCCCGTTGTTGCCGCCATTGTTTGCACCGTTGTTGCCGCCGTTGTTGCCGCCGTTGTTTACGCCGTTGTTGCCGCCGTTGTTGCCGCCGTTGTTGCCGCCGTTGTTGCCGCCATTATTGCCGCCATTATTGCCGCCGTTGTTGCCGCCGGGCGTCTGGCAGATCCCCGCGACACACAGCGTCCCGAGCTGGCAGTCGTCATCGGTGAGGCAGGAGTCGTCGTTGCGGGGCACGCAATTGCCAGCGTCCTCGGGCAGGGCGCCGTCCTCCTTCTCGCAGGCGAAGCCGACGGCGCAGCTGAAGTCGTCGTAGCAGACACCGACGCCGTCGGAGGCCGGCCCGCTGCCCCGCGCGCAGCCCAGAAGGCCGACAGCGAGTGCCAGGAGCATGTAGCACATCGACGCCCATCGCATCGACGGCCAAACAACACCACCTTCCATACGGCCTTCGGCCGACGATACTGCGGTATCGCCGTCCGGCGACCGCACGAAATTCGGCGCTGTTTGTCTCGCCGAGGCTCGGTCCGCCAATGCGCTCCACGCTCTGAGCGCCACAAACCCAACCTTGATCGTTTCCACCCAACACCTCATCGGTCAGCCCATCACACGGCGGGCGTACACCGCAGCGCCCTCATTGTCCACATCCGTCCCCCTCTTGTCCAAGCGAACCCCGCAGCCGTCGCGTAGACGGCCCCACGCTCGGGGTCGGTGGGAAGTGGGACGCGACATTGGGTGACGGGGGGACGGCGATCGCGTTGGACGGCCGCGCACGCTCGTGCGGCGAGGCACATCGAGCCCGCGCGAGTCCGATCGTCAATTCCGTGCGCTGGCCTGTGAGCCGATGCCGGAGCCGGCTCCGAGGGGTGTGGGTGTCTCCGCGGTGGGAGGTGGCGGCCGCGTGCTGCGCCGTGATCGTCGCGATGGCGCCGTTTGGCTGGTACATGAACCTCGGCCGCGTCAACCAGCTCCCACTCGAGGAGCTGGCGAGACTGCGGTGACCGGCTGCTGCGCCCCAAGCACAAAACGCGCTGCTCCCTGTTTGGAAGCAGCGCGGTTTGTCGCGTGAGTTCGAGCTCTTAGAGGCTGCCGGCTACGACAGCGACCAAGACACCGAGGATCAAGAGGGCCATGATGACCGTGGTCACGATCCCCAGGATCATGCCGCCCTTGGCGATGTTGCGCCCGCCCGCTGGGGCTTCCCCACGGTCAATGGCCTTCATCTCCTGCATGCCCAGTATGATGGCTGGGATGCCGAGGAAAAGGCAGCCATTGAGGCTGAGAATCCCCATGACCAACGCCGTGGTGGCGCGTGGCGTATGTTTGTCCACCCGGTCGTGACAACCGGGGCAGAACACTTCCCAATCTTTGGTTTCGATGCAGGAGCCGCAGATGAAATCACCGCAGCGGCTGCAATTGTCCGTCGCCAGAGTCGAGGAGTGGTTGACGCATGTAGCGCCGGGGGCTGCCATCGCGGAGGCCCCGTCAGCACATGTTCGCGCCGACCTGCGACAGGACGTTGCCCAGGATGTTTCCGCCCAGGGCGCCGCCGATGATCATG
>CALBXO010000497.1 GCA_937890335.1 uncultured Pseudomonadota bacterium
CAGGACACGTGTTCGGTTCATGATCTCAATTCCTCCCAAATCCTTCGTGGGGCCATCCATCAACTGCGCGCATTCATAGTGCACGGGTGGGGGGTGAGTCAAACACGCCGTCGCCGTCAATGACGATGTTGCGCCGCGGTCACGCCGAGGCTGCCGCTTCGCGGATATCGAGCCACGCAGCGCGCACCCGGCGCGCGTAGGCCAGGTAGCCCGGAAGCTCCGGGATCGTCAGCGCCTGCGGGCCGTCACAGAGCGCCTTGTCGCGGCAAGGGTGGAAATCCACGAGCACCATGGAGGCGCCGCTGATCAGGCCTTGCCCGGTGGCGTGGTACACATCCGCGACCCCGTCCGGATCGCGGAACATCCGGCCCACGCTGTGGCTCGGATCAATGCAGACAGGCAGACGCGTCTGCCGCCGAAGCACGGGCACGTGGGCAAAATCGACCAGGTTCCGGTGCGGCTCGCCGAGGTGCGACTTGACGCCGCGGAGGCAGAAAGCGATCCGTCCGTTGCCGGAGGCGGCGATGTACTCGCACGCGTTGAGAGATTCCTCCAGCGTGATCCCCATGCCGCGCTTGAACAGCACCGGGAACTCCTGCTGCTGCCCCACTTCCTTGAGCAGCTCAAAGTTCTGGGCGTTGCGCGTACCGATCTGAAGCATGACGCCCGTCGCGTCGCCGCTCTCCCGCAACGCGATCTGGATCTCCTGGACCTGCGCGGGGCTGGTCACCTCCATGGAGATCACCTTGATGCCGTGCTTGCCCGCGATCTCGAACACCCACGGCAGGCACTCGGCACCCAGCCCCTGAAACGCATACGGACTCGTGCGGGGTTTGTAGGCGCCCATCCGGGTGGTGACGATCCCGTGTTCGACGAGCCCCTTGCACATGAGATCCACATGCTCGCGCGTGTCTACCGCGCACAGACCCGCGAAGATGAGCAGCTCGTCGTCGCCAAACCGAACGCCGTTGTACTCAAAGCCGACGGACTCGCCTTCTCCGTGCCGGCCGATCAGCCGGTAGGTGGAGCTGACGCGCACGACGCCCCGCACACCGGGGATGCCCTCAAAGACCTCGGGCGGGATGCGCTCGGTGTGCCCAACCAGGTGCACCTCCGTGACCGTGCTGGTGGCGCCTTCAAAACGATGGATGCGCGGCTCGACGCCGTCCAGGCGAGCGGCGATTCGACAGACTTCGTCGACCACGTGCTGGCCGATACCGGGTTCAAGTGTGATGACCATGCGCGCACCCTGCCCCGGACCGGGGCAGGATTGCAACCAACGCCCGCGCTCGGCTTCGCCGACCCACTCAGTCGCGGCAAGCGCCGTCGTGATCCTTGGTCATCCGCGCGCGAAGGCGGAGGCACTCGTTCTCGTAGGTGACGCCGTCGCAGCCGCACTCGGGGCCGCCCATCTCGCACTCCTCGGGCCGCACGCAGGTCCCGCTGATGTCCGCGCCCATGCAGAAACCCGGCTCCTGATCGCAGTAGTAACCGTCCGGGCACTCCAGACCGAGAAAGCCGCCGCACTGGAGGCTGCAGTCGCCGCGGTGGTCCAGCGCCACGCCGGATTGCATCCGCTGGCAGTCGTTGCTGTAGGTCTCCCCGTCGCAACCACACACGGGGCTGAAGCGCTGGTCACACTCCAGCGGCCGGATGTCGCAGAAGCCCTCCCGCTCACGCTGCTCGCAGGTGCCGGGCGCAAACTCGCAGTAGCGAGCTCGCCCGCATTGGACGTTGTCCGAACAAGCGTCGCCGTCGTCGCAGGGCCCCGCGTGGTTCAGCCCCACGCCAGCAATCTTCCGCTGACAGTCGTTGGAGTACGTTGTGCCATTGCATCCGCAGACCGGGTCAAACACATCAAAACACAGGCCCGGGCGGGCCTGGCAGGCGCCGACGCGGTCGGCGTCCTCGCAGGATGCGGGGGCGAACTCGCAGAAGTTCCCCTCCCCGCAGGTGCGGTTGTCGCGGCACTCGGTGACTTCGCATTCGCCGCGGTGTGACAGGCAGACACCGGCCTCGCGACGCAGACAGTCGTTGTCGTACGTGACCTCGTTGCAGCCACAGACCGGCGCCAGAATTCGCTCGCAGATCGTCGGTCGCTCCTCGCATTGACCCACCCCGCACGAGTCGCCGCGGCACTCGCAGAACGCGTCGCGCGGGCAGTCGCGATTGGTCTCACACAGCTCGGGCTCGACGTCGCAGGCGCCGACGTGAAGCAGGCACACGCCGCCGACCTGTCGCTGGCAATCGTTTGTGTACGTCTGACCATCGCATCCGCAGACCGGGTCCACCTCGCGCGTGCAGACATCCGGGCGCGGCGCGCACTGTCCCACGCCACAGGCCAGGCCACGACATTCGCAGAAGTTGGCCTCCCCACACTCTCGGTTCGTCTCGCAGTCCGTGGGCGGCTCCTCGCAGGCCCCACGGTGGTCCAACGCGACCCCGGCCACCTGCCGCAGACAGTCGTTCGAGTAGGTCTCGCCATTGCACCCGCAGACCGGGTCCAGCTCACGGGTGCAGCCCTCAGGGCGGACCAGGCACTCGCCCCGGCGGTCCCGATCCAGGCAGGTCCCGCCTGCAAACTCACAGAACTGGGCGCGGTCGCACTGGCCATTGTCCGCACAGCCCATGGGGTCGGGCGCGCACTCGCCCTCCGCTTCGACCGCAGCGCCAGCCCGATCGGCCTCACATGGATTTCCGTAGGTCTCGCCGTCGCAGCCGCAGACCGGCGCGTACTCTCGCGTGCACGCTTCTGGCGTCACCATGCAGACGCCGCGGCGGTCGTCCTGATCGCAGGTACCCACGGTGAACTTGCAGAACTGACCTTCGCCGCACTCGCGGTTGGTCCCGCAGCCCTCGGGGACGACTTCGCAGGCACCCTCGTGCTCCACGCTGGCCCCGGCGGCCTGGGCTTCGCAGCTGTTGGAGTACGTCACGCCATCGCAGCCGCAGACGGGATCAAACACGTCTGGGCACCCCTCCGGGCGGGCGACGCAGGTGCCGTCGCCGTCACCACACGACCCACCCGGCCACTCGCAAAACTCCGAGTCGGCGCATTGATCGTCTGCAGTGCAGCCGCCCTGTCCGTTGTTGGCGCCGTTGTTGGCGCCGTTGTTGGCGCCGTTGTTGGCGCCGTTG
>CALBXO010000498.1 GCA_937890335.1 uncultured Pseudomonadota bacterium
CGACGTGGACGACCTTGCCGACCCCGACCCCGACCCAGACCCTGCGACCGTAGACCTCGCAGCTGGCGAGGCAGACCCCGACGACTACTTCGCCGCCGGCGACTTTGACGACCTGGGTGACGCGGAATTGGATTTCGAGTCGGCCATGGACTCGCGGGAGTTCAAGCGAGTCGAACTCGTAGAGCCCGCGTTTGACGACGACGATGGGGACGACTCCCGCCTGGCCATGATTCTGGACCAGGCGACCCAGCCTCCACCGGCGCCGACCCCCCAGGAGCCCACCGCGCACTCCGCTCCCGCAGAGGCCGAAGAGGGCGATCTTGACGACGAGCTGTTCGGCGACGACGAGGACGACGACATCGGGGCGATTGATCTTCACCTGCCCCGTTGGTCGCCACTCAAGGGCGACCAGGTCACTGAGGCAGTCAGTGTTGTCACCGGCGGAATCGGCGACCTCCTGTCCCAAGCGGAGTCTCTCCTGAACCGCAAGCGAGCCCAGGACGCAGCAGACCTCGTCCAGGCGGCGCTCGATCAAGCTCCAGACAATCCGCGGGCGCGCGCGATGTTGGATGACATCGGCGTCCAATTGGACGAGGAGGCGTTTGAGACGTTGGGTGACCTGGACGGCTATCCCAAGCTCCGCATCCACCCCAACGACATCGTTTCCCTCGCGATTGACAGCAAAGGCGCGTACCTGCTGATGCAAATCGACGGTGAACTGACCACGTCGGATCTACTGGAGCTCAGCCCGATGGGCCACGCGGCCACAGCGCGGCTGCTGGCCAGATTCGTCACAGAGGAAGTGATCGTGGTGGTGCCGCCGGACCCGTGGGACCCACGGCGCCCTCGCTGACCTCCGGCTGCGCCCGGCGCAACCCTCTCGCCGAGGCTCGGTCCGCCAATGCGCTACACGCTCCTAGTGTTCCTGCACAGGGACATTGACCAGTTGCCGCCGGCCCCTCGACCGGATCTCGGCGTCTCTCGTCGTCGCCGTGGTGGAACCACGCCTCCTCCTCGTTCCTTGACCTCCGGCCGAGTTGCTCGCCGGAAACTCACCAATGTCCCTGTGCAGAAACACTAGCTCGACTCGCGCAGATGTTCGACCATCGGCTCCACGATGCCAGGAAACGAGGGGCACCAAGGGCCCTGCCGCGTGAGTTCGGCCGTGTTGAGCGAGTTGAACACGGCCCACGAGTTGAAGTCGTCAAACACCTGCAGCCCCGTCTGTAGCGCCTTCTCGATGCCCGGCAGGTGGGTAATCAACCTGGTGAGGCCCTCGGGCACATGCCCCCTGGGCAGCGGCCGACCGGCCGCCATCGCAACCAGCTCGAAGACGCGCCGACCCGAGACCGGGTTGGGGTCGACCAGGTGGAAGGTGCGCCCGACCGCGGCCGGGTCCTGGCTGATCGCGCGAATCGCCCCTGCCACGTAGTCGACGGGCACCATGTTCAGGGGTGCCTCACCGCGGCCAGGCATCGGCATGGGCACGTTGCGGGGCAGGTTGACCAGCGGACGGATCAGGGCGTAGGGGCCCGTCGCCCGGTCGATCTGTCCTGTGGTCGAGTGACCTACGATCAGGGACGGGCGGAAAATCGTGACGGGATGAGACGCCATCAGACGGCGTACCGTCTTCTCCGCCTCAAACTGGGAGGCTTCGTAGGGGTTACGATGGTTCTGCCCCTCGTCGAACTCCTCTTCCATGATCACGCCAACCCGGTCGCCGGCGACGAACGCGGTAGACATGTGGTTGAAGCGTTCCAGGTGGGTGATGTCGCGGGCGCAGAGGGCGACGTTCTCAGTCCCGCGCACGTTGACACGGTGAAGTCGGGACCGATCGGCGGCGGTGTCCCACACGGCTGCGAGGTGGTACACCGCTGTGACCTTCCGACAAATGGTCAGGTAGTCCTTTCCCGTCAGACCCAGGTCCAGGGCGCAGACATCGCCCGGAAGGAGCCGCACCCGGGCTCCGGCCCCAAGCGACGCCGCGTGGTCACGCGCGCGCTCCATGAGGTTCTGCGTCACAACGCAGTGCAAAACGGTCTCGGGCTCGTTCCTGACGATGCCCTCCAGCAGGTACCGCGCTGTGAAGGTCGGGTACCCGGTGAGCAGAACGTGCCTCATGCTTCCTCCGCAGTGTCTGCCGCGCGCGCTCGCAGGTCTTCGACGAGTGCCACGACCTGCGCTCGGGTGTGGTCGAGGGACCCTGCATTGTCAATGACGATGTCCGCGGCCGCGACCTTGTCCGCAGGCCAGCGCTTGCGCTCCTCGCTGGCCCCCAG
>CALBXO010000499.1 GCA_937890335.1 uncultured Pseudomonadota bacterium
ACTCCTGCCGACGCTCTCGCAACCGCCTGACACCGACGACCAGGAAGGCCAGAAGGATCGCGGCCTTCATCAGCCACCAGATGCCGGCCAGGCTGAACGCGCGCGACGGCAACGCCACGACCTGCTTGATGCGTTGCTGCAGCAACAGGCGCGCCTCTAGAAAGAGGTCCTCCACCTCGAGTCGCGCGACCTTCAAATTCGCGTCGTTCACGGCCCGCTGCGAGGCGAGACGCGCTTCGGGCAAGAGGGCCATCATTCCCAGGCGCGTGCGCTTGCAATAGGCGGCCTCGTCCAGCGCCGCCGACAGCTTCAGCGCGTACATACGACGCCGAAGATCCAGCACCGTCTTGCGCGCTTCCGCCCGCCGGAATCGACCTTCCGCCACCGACAGCGCCTTCTGTTTGAGCCGGTCATCCACCGCCGCGGAAGCCGCGTCCCGTCGCGCCGCCGCTTCCGCCCGGCGCGCGTCCACGTTGGACGCCGCCTTGGGCAACAACGCCTCGGTATGGTCCAGGAGTGTCTGCAGACTCGCCGCACGGTCCCTGGCCCCTGCCTGCCTGAGCGCGAGCTCGTCGTACCGCTTCACGGCGAGCTCGCGGGCAGCTTCCGGCTTGTCGCGGTCGTGGATACGGCGGCTGAGTTCCGCCAGCTCTGCGTCGACTTCCTTGCGGTAGGTCGCCAGCTCCGTCACCGCCCGGTTGGCATTCTGGATCTGCGTTGGCAGCTCCTCCACCACACGCCCGAGGAGGTAGAGCTGCTCGGAACGGACCGCGATGTCCTCGGCGGCCAGGTCCTTGTAGTCTTGTTCGGTGGACTCTTTCTCAGCCCGGATCGCCGCGAGCTCTTCGGCGGCGCGATCCGTGTCCTCCGCCGCCTCCTCGCGCTGCTTCTCCACCTCCGCGCGCGTCGCCTCAGCCTCCTTGACCCGCGCGTCGCGCTCGAGGTCCTGCTTGGCGACAAGGTCCTTGTGGCGCAGGTCCAGCCACGTCGCCATGGCCCGAAGCTCCCGCAGGCTTGTCGAGACGACTTCGAGCCGCGCCGCGATCTCTCGAATCCTCTCCTCGATCGGAGAACTTCGGGTCGCCTCCGGCGCAGGGTCAGGGTCTGAGGCCACAGCCAGACCTGAATCGGGCCCTGCGCCAGGCGCCTGCCCAACATCAGGCAGCGCGAGCCCCACATCCCCAGCGTCGGGTCCGGCGTCGGTGCGCGGGGTTCGGCTGTGGCACGATCGGCGGGGGCGCGAGCCGCCGGGTCCACTCCAACTGTGTCTCGAGCCCCTTGCGCTCGGCATCAAGGGCAGCGATGCGCTGGCGCGTCGCGTCCCTGTGGGAGGCGACACTGTCCGGCACATCCAGCTCCGCCGCCGGAACGCCGAGCCGCGCCGCCACATCGGCGGGCGAGGTAGACGGCCCGATTTCCCGCGTCTTCGCGGGCGAAGCCGGCTCTGGCGGGGCATCGGGCGGAGCATCGACCACCACCGGTGCGGTGGGTGTCGCGGCGCCGCCTGCGTCCCCAGCGTCCGGGGACGTGGGGCCGGTGTCCTGGCCAGAGACGGGAAGCGGGATGCACAACAACGCGATGACGAGCAGCAGGTGCCTCATCGTGACACCTCATCGCCAAGCGTGAATACCCGGATGTTGTCGAAGTGAACGTCCGAGGACCAGCTGTTGAGCCCAAATCTATCGTGGCCGGGACCCGTCAGAGGCGCCTCGTCTACGAACTCGAGCAGTAAGGAGCCGTCCACAAACCAGCGGACAGACGCGTCCGAGCGCACCACGGCCATCCGGTAGGTCTTCCCCTTGTCGATCGGCTTCGTGATGGGGACGACCGTGCGCTGCTCACCATGTTCGTCGAGCCTGGAGAGCACATGTGCCGCGCCGCCCCAAGCGTTGTACGCCAGGACATAGCCCGACTCGTGGTGTTCGCCGTCACCGAAGACTTCGAACCGGATGTCACCGCCGCTGGGCGCGCTGGCTTCAAACTCGATGCGGACAGCGGGCGCGATGCGTTCGCGACGCCACAGCGCCTGGTTGTGGGTGTTGCGACCGACGACCGCGCCGCCGTCCACAGTCCAGGCAGCGGAGGAGGACGACCAACCCTCGAGGTCGGCAGGGCCGCGATCAAAGCGGTGCACCGTGGGCGCGCCGATCCCCCCTGTCAGGCCCCGATTTGGGTCCAGATCGGAGTAGTCAGGCACACCATCATCGCCCGAACACGCCGCGGCCGCGGCGAGCAGGAAGAGAACCCAGAATTTTGTCTTCATCAATCGACCTTGGTCGGCAGACTGCGGTGCTCGAAGGGCGCGAGCTGAACAGTCTCAAAGGGCATCTCGACGCCCTCGGTGCGGAAGGCCTCGAACAGCTGCTCGCGCAGCCAGAACCGCACGCGGACGTGCGTCGTCTCGTCGTGCAGCCAGACACGGAACTCGACCTCGACGAAATAGTCGCCGACGTTCTTGACCACCATCGCGGGCGGGGGCTCCGCCATGAAGCGCTCATCGCCATCGACGAGCTTGGCGAAGATCACCCGGAGCCGGTTCAGGTCCTCCTCCACGCCGACCGTGATGGGCACGTCCAGACGCAGATTGGGAAGTTCGTGTAGGACACCACCGTCGAATTGACGACCGTGGAGTTGGGGATGGCCAGCATCTTCCCGTCCACGGTCACGACGCGCGTGGAGCGCATCGTGATCGAGTCCACGCGCCCATACTCACCGTTGATCTCCACGAGGTCGCCGAGGACAAACGGCCTGTCCCAGAAGATGAACACGCCCGAGATGACGTTGGACAGCGTGTCCTTGGCCGCAAACCCCAAGGTGAGCCCCACCACGCCCAGGCTCGCGAGCATCGACGTCGTGTTGATGCCCACCTCGGACAGCGCGCTGAGCAAGCCCATCGTGAGCACGACGTACTTCAGCGTCGACTCGATGAACGCCGCCAGCGTCGGGTCCAGGTCCATGCGAGTGCGCACAAACCCAAACGCGCGCGCCAGCACCTTCCACAGCACGAAGAACAGCGCGAAGGTGAAGATTGCGGCGAGGACGCTCGGCGCGACGTCGAGCGCCGAATTGAGCAACCCTGTGGGTGAGAACCTCTCTGCGAAGGATGCCGGCGCCGCGGTGTCGACGGGCGTCGAGGCCCCGGGGGCGGCAGCGACAGGCAGATTGTCCAAAGCGTGACCTGGCTGGGGGCAGAGGTGCGTGCTCGCCCGGCTCTATGCATTGGACGCAGCAAACCGTCATCAGGTCACGAAGAATCGGAACCACCAGCAAGAAAGCACCACAGTGACAGAATCCGCCACGTTGTGGCGCGCTCACTCACCCGGCGCGCGGCGGATTCCGTACTCCCGAAGTTTGTAGCGGACTTTGCGAACGCTGATCCCCAAGATGTCCGCCGTGCGCGCGGTGCTCCCCCGCGCCGCCTCCAGCGTCCGCAGGATCGCGTCCCGCTCGATCTCGGACAGGGTGCTGCCGGGAACCCTGACAGTGGAATGTGCGTCGTTGTCACCAAGGTCCGCCGGGAGGTGTCGGAGCTCGATCAGATCCCGCGCGAGGATGACGGCACGCTCGATCACGTTCTCGAGTTCGCGCACATTGCCCTCCCATTCACAGCCCTGAAGGGCACCCAATGCCTCCGGACTGATCACCACTTCCTTGTCGTTCTCAGCGGCGAACCGCGCCACAAAGTGATGCGCCAGCAACGGGATGTCCTCCCGGCGGGCGCGTAGGGGAGTGGTCTCCAGGTGAATGACGTTCAGCCGGTAGAACAGGTCCTGCCTGAACCGACCGGCGCGCACCTCGGCCTTCAAGGCCCGGTTGGACGCTGCGATGACGCGCACATCCACCCGAAGCGTCTCGTTCCCGCCCACACGTTCGAACTCGCGCTCCTGAAGAAAGCGCAGCAGCTTGACCTGGATGGACGGCGAGATCTCACCGATCTCGTCAAGGAACAGGCTACCCCCGTCGGCGTCTTCAAACCGACCCCGGCGCCGCGCCGTCGCCCCTGTGAACGCGCCCCGCTCGTGACCAAAGAGTTCCGATTCCAGGAGCGACTCGGACAGCGCCGCGCAGTGCAGACGCACAAAGCGGCCTCGGGCGCGGTTGCTCTGCTCGTGAAGCATCCGCGCGACCAGCTCCTTGCCGGTTCCGGACTCGCCGGTGATCAGCACGGAGGCTCGGGACGGCGCGACCTGGTGGATGATCTCACGTAGAGCCGCGGTCGCGCCGCTGCTCCCGAGCAGCCGTGTCGTACCCACCGACGCAGTCTCCACGGCGCTCTCGGTACGCAGCGCCGCCGCGATGGTCTCCCACGCCTGCGATGGGTCCACTGGGTCGGGTATGCACCCCGCTGCGCCGCGCTGCACGGCCCGAACCGCCGTCGCGACGTCGCCCGCCTTTGTCAGAGCGACGAAGTGAACCCGCGGGTCGCGGGCGACGATTTTGTCGAGGAAGGCCATCCCGTCCATACCCGCAGTGGACGGCGAACCCACGAGGACCGTAGCCGGCCACTCGTCGAGCGCACCCAGCGCGGCGAATGCGTCCGGCGCGGTTCGGACCGCGACCCCATGCTGCTCGAGCAGGAGCCGAAGCGCCGCGCGGGTTCCACGATCTGGAACGACCAGGAGCGCTCTGTGTTCCATCACGCAGCCCCCCAGAGCACGCCCAGCCCGCGCGGCGAGCCGGCGGGCTGGGGTGAGCTGGCCGTCGAGAGACGACCGATGGCGCCGGGAATCCCGGCTGGGCGCGGCGGGCGACCTGGAGCTGGGGTCAGTAATCTACGTCCGAATCCTCGATGATCTCGTCGGCGGAGTCGCCCTCGCCATCCATGTCGGAGGGCTCGTGGTCGTCGATCGCCTCCGGGATTTCCTCCTGCGCCTCGGTGACGAAGGGCTCGATCTCCAGAGCGTCGGAGTTGTCCGTCTCCTCCATCTTGTCCGCGTCCATTCCCTTCGGGATCTTGCCGCCGGTGTCGGTGATGATCCCGCGGGCTACCCGCCGTGCCTCCAAGCTCAGGAACATCGCCTGCCGCTCCTTCCCGGCGGCGAGCGCCTTGCGTGCGGCCAACTGCTGGACCGACGCCTCGCGCAGGTCGTTGTGGCCACGCTTGCCAGCGGTCTTCTGGGCAACCTTGATCAGCTTGTCGGTCTGGCCGAGGCTCGATTTGACGTTGACCTTGGCCTGCCGCTTGGGCTCCTTGGCCGGTTTGGCTTTGGCCGCTTTGGCCGACTTGCCTTTGGCGGGTTTGGCCTTGGCGGGCTTCTTGCCGGCTTTGGCGACACCGGGTTTGGGACCGGCGGCCATCACATTGCCGCTGACAGTGACACCCGCGATCAGAATGAACAGAGCCGCCGCGGCGGCAACAGTCGAGCTGAACCGGAACATGGTTCCACCTGGTGGAGGGCCCAGGGGACAGTGCCCCTCTCGCCAGATCGGGCCCGCGGCGAGTTTGGTTGGTCGGCGTGCCATCGACACGTCGTGTAGACGCGCCTGGATTCGTCGCGCCGCGCAGTGCGGCAAGGGACCCCTTCAGCACGGTTTGGACCAACTTGCGCATGACCAGAATCCCCACAGCGACGGCGCTCATTTGACCACACGGGGCAATCCCTGCCGCGGGGCCCTCCCGCGGGGCAAAATTTGCCCCTTCACGAACGTCAGGGAGCCCAGCCCTCTTCGGCCTCCAGACCCAGGTGCGCGATTCGCGCGCCGGTGTGACCCGTCGGGTTGACGCTCTTGCCGATGACGACCGCATCGTGCGGTGCCAGGTAGTCGCCGCGGTGGTCCCCAAAGATGTTGGTGAGACGAGCAATGCGCTCGCCTGCGTCCACGCGTTCCGTGACTTTGGGATACACCTCGAGCACGCCACCGGCCTCGGTGAACATCCACTTGGAGCTCTTGCAGACAATCGGACTTTCACGCGGCTCGACGGCCCGGCGTGGCACCACGCCGAACTCCGCCATGACGCCACGGATCCCGGCGCGCGAGCGCTTGATGAACTCGGGCTGGAACCGCTGCGGATCTCCAATCTCAAGTGTCACAGCCGGAATCCCCATCCCTGCGGCGGCGCCGCGCAGCGTGGCGTCGTTCGGGGGGTTGTGCAGGATGATCTGAGGCCGCAGAAGCCGCGCCATGCGTCCCGTTTCCTCGTGCCCGATGTCGGCGCGCACGTAGAGCGAGTTGACCCGCCCGAAGCTGGCCGTGTGGAGGTCCACCAGGTAGTTGAAGTGCCGGACGACCCGGTCGAGAATGCGATGCGCGTACACCTCGGAGACGTTGCCGGCGGGCTTGCCGGGCATCGTCCGGTTCAGGTCACGCCCGTCGATGTAGACGCGCTCGTGACGCAGGTAGGCCGGCACGTTGACCACGACGACAGCGACGATGGTGCCTCGTATCTGCGCGGGGTCCAGCCGCTGGAAGATGCGGTGGATGACGGGGATTCCGTTGATCTCGTTGCCGTGGAGGGCGGCCGTGATGCCGAACACAGGCCCGGGCTTGTTCCCGCGCGCAACCAAGAGTGGCACCTGGACGGGGGCACCCATGCCATCGCGCACAATCGTGATCTTGGCCCGCGAGATCATTCCTTTCGGAAACGACTCGATATCGAGCGCCTCGATCTCCATGATCTTGCTCATTCGATAATCTCCTCAATGAGGGTGGGGTCGGGGTTGATTTGGGCAAAGAAGCGGCGGCGGAAGACGCTCTTCTGCGTCAGCAGCTTCTTGGACATCTCATCGATCGCGGTCACGGACAGCACCGTCTGGAGATAGCCCTCGATGAGGTCGTCCAGACCGACGCCCACCTGGTTGAAGTCTCGCCGATCCATCAGGAGGAGTCGGCCGGTGTCGCTGCTCCAGGTACCGTCCGGGTTCTTGAGGCTCAGGTTTGTTCCCAGCATGTCCCAGGAGGCCGGCGAGTCATCGTCCAGCGTGTCCACCAGGGGCGTGCGGGAGCGGCGGGCGTAGATGGCCACGGGGAAGAAGCCCTCGGGACCCACGCCCACCATGACACGCAGATCGGCCACGAAGATCCTGCCGCGACGGTTGGGTACGGTGCCCACGTGGTAGAGACGCCCGTCGCGTCCCCGCGAGCTCCAGTCCTGGTTGCCGATGAGAGCCTGGACGATGAACCGGTCGTAGGTGTGCTCGAGCGCCATAAAGTCGTCGAGCTCCGACTGGCGCGTGATCGTGTACACGCCCTGGCCCGCGTTCGAGTAGGGGTTCTTGACCACTCCCACGCCGCCCATGCGCTGGATCCACATGGGGATCTCGGCCCGGGCCACATCCCAGATGGTCTCCGGGGTGCGAATCTTCATGCCGTCGCGCTCGATGGTCGCGTTGTGCAGGTCGTACGCCTTGGCGGCGAGCATCTTGTTTCGGCCACCGGCCAGACAGGCCACCACCGGGTTGTAGATCACGGTGCGCGCCATGGGCGGAATCCGGTTCCACGGCTGCTGCGTGACGTAGCGAAACGCCGCGCGAATCGGCACAAACGCGTCGCCGGTGCGCACCTCGAGGATGCGGTCCACCCACCGGTAATCCCGGCCCTCTGCGTCCGGGGGCATGGGTACGAGGTGGACCGGTTCGCCGGTCAGATCGGCCATCGTCGCCGCGTAGCCGGAGGCTTCCATCGGGTTCTTGTCGAAGATGACGGCCAGCCCACCCTCCACGAGCACACGTCGCTTGAGCATCGGCAGAAAGGAGCGCCGCAGGAGTACCTCGTACCCACCTCGCTCCTCGTTGTCGTGGATCAGCGGCATGGACTTCTGCCCGGACGGGCATGAGTTCGTCTCCACGACCACCAGCCGACGCTGGCCCCGGTCTGTCGTAGTGGTGAACAGGTCCGCGCCGCCCCACCGGAAGTGGCGCGTTACATGGGCCAACGCCTGGGTGACGGCCTCGGTCCCGGCCTCCGGGTGCAGGTGGCAGTACCGCTGCGCGATGCGATCGTTGCCGAGCTCCATGAAGTACCGAACCAGCGGGTGAATCTGGGCGTTGTGCGCCCGCGGGTAGAAGTGGTTCTGCGGCTCGAATTCGCCCGGCTCAACGACCGTAGGTCGCGTCACGTCGATCAAGGGGTGCCTCCCGCGCGCATCCGCGCGACCTCGTCCATCACAAAGCGCGAGAAGTCCACGCCCTCAAACACTTCCGCGTCCTGGAAGCCGCCGGGGCTGTACACGTTCACCTCGACGATCTTGTGGCCAATCACGTCCAGACCCGCCAGGAAGATGCCATCGCGGCGCAGCAGCGGCCCCGTCTCCGCCGCGACCCGGCGCAGGGCGGGCGTCACATCGGCCGCTACCGCGCGACCGCCCGCGCTCACATTGCTGCGAAAGTCTGCCCCACCCGGCACACGATGTACCGCGGCCACGCCCCCATCGAGCTCGATCAGCTCGCCGTGCAGCAAGAGCAATCTCACGTCGCCCTCGGTGGCCTCAGGGATGAACTCCTGGATCATCACGTAGCCCTGCCGGTGCAGCACGTCCCAGATCTGGTTGATGTTCTGCCCCTGCGCCGGGTCCACCTGGAACACATCGCGACCGTGGGTCCCGTCCAGCGGCTTGAGCACGCACGGACCCGCCACGCTGGCCATGAACGCCCGCATCCGCGCGATGTCCCGCGTCACCAACGTGCGCGGTGTCAGATCCGCAGGAAACTCCGCGAGGTACAACTTGCTCGAGGCTCGCCGGAGCCCGTCCGGGTCGCTGAGCACCAAGCTGCCCCTGTCCCGCACAAGGCGCAGGAGACTCAGCGCCGTCGCGTGGGCCCATCCTCGGCCGTCTCGCCCTGGGTTGGTGCGAAGCATGACGACATCAAACGACTCGACCGACCGTGGCTCGGCGTCCAGGTTCGGCAGGTCGCGCACGATGGCGGTCGTCTCTGCGGGGTGCACCTCGCGCGCCTGGCAATCCACCCGGCCGGCCTCACTGAGCGTCAGCGCGTCCACGCTCGCCACCCATGCCGAACCGTGCGAAACGGCAGCGGCGCGAAGGAGCATCGTCGTCGTCTGGTCCGCCTTGAGGCCCAGAGCGTCGTTGACCACAAATAGAATGTGCAATGGTCTGTCCCGGCGTCCGCGGTGACGTTCCGCGCGATGAGGGGAACTGGGCCTCAGGACGAGCCCCACGTCCTCCGTATGCGTTCCGTCGGGCGCGCCCGTCAATGAAAAAGCGACGCGGCCAGCGCGAAAAGCGCCAGAGTACCGAAGGAACTGTGCTCGGCCGGGCACCTACCCACAGTTCAGGTTCGCAGCACCGCTCAAGGGGCACCGCGGGTGGAAGACTCACACCCCCAAAGAGTCCCCACTTGCTGATCCGCCCGCAGCACTGGGGCGACCCTGTCGATGGCCGGCGCGTCTTGTTCGAAAGCTCGCCCAGATGCTGAGCTGGACGCGCCGGCCATCCACGTCTCCCACCCGCGCAGGCTGGGTCACGGGTCTGCCTGGGGTCTCGCCACGGTGAAAAAATCGCGTGACTGCGGCGATCGGAACCTTCCGCGCGGCCCGTCTGTCATCTCTGGCGCGGCCAGCTCCACGCAGCCGTCGAGAAACTCAAATCGGGTGTGGAACGCGTTGGAGTCCAGGTGCAACCCACGGGTGCAGCCAGCCTCTTCCATGGCGCGGCCCAGGGTCGCCGCGGTCGCGCGCCTGGACCAGACGTACACGAGCCAGTGGCCATCCAGGCACACGCCCGAGCGCCGCGTCGGCGCGAGGCCAATCTGCTCCGTGCGACCATCGGCGACCAGCGTCATCTTCTCGAGGACCGCCGGCGTGCGGGTGGTGTCCAACAGGAGCTGCAGGTTCTGACGCAGGTCTACCCACTGGTCCTCCGCGTCCTCGCTCGTCCAGGTCCAAAGTTTCACCCTGCCGTCCGCGTCGACACCGAGCGTCCCCGCACCTTGCCTTGGTGTCACATGGGACACGCCACCGGTGCGCAGACCAAACCTGCCATGGTCAATCTGGAAGGCGCCGTTGAACGCAGCGACCGAGTCGGTGGGTGGCGCACCGCCTCTGTGGAGTCGGAGCCGCAGCGCCTCTGTGTCCATGCGCACGAACGTCGTCTCGACGTCGGGCCGTGCGGGGTCCACCTGTTTGCGCGCACGCTCGAAACCCGGCGGGGCACAACGCGAGACGGCCTCCCACGCAAGCGCGTCGCCCGAGATGGGAACGTCTGAGGTCGTATGGTCCAGCGACTCGAACACGAACCGCTCGAGCCGGCTCACCAGGCCAAAACCGACCACCCAACGCAAGGCGTCGACGGCGGGGGGGAGCCAGTGGTGGGGGGTGAGTGCGGCCGCGCCGGCGCAGATCGCAACGATCGCGACCGCGACCATGGCGCGGCGGAGTCGAGGCTTCATGGACCGGCGCTTTCGGGCGCGATGGCGCGGCCCATCATCGGCGCAGCAGCAACCGCAGCAACCCGCCGCCCGTAGACGGGGCGGCGACCTGGCGGCAGCCACACCCACCGTTGTCGGCCGGCTCCGCCGTTGTGCCCACGTCGTCGCCCGACGTGTCTCCATCTGAGCCCACATCGTCGCCGATTCCGGTGTCGCCGGTGTCCTCACCGTCACCCGTGAGCGTGACGCTATAGACGGCATCCGGGGCGTCCTGTGGGTCACGGCCCATGTTCGCGGGCTGGGCTGCGTCCACCGCTTCGATGTAGTACTCCACACCCGTGCCACCGGCGGCAAAGGCCGGGATCACGCCGGTGAAGACCGCGTCGTCGTCGGTCGTCATCTCGGCGGTCAGAAACGCGGTCTCACCCTCCGCGCGGAAGTAGAGCTTCACGCTGCCGACCCCGGTGGCGTCCGTCACCGTAGCTTCCAAGGTGATGGACTGCCCCGCGGGAGCTTCCCCAACGGGAGAGTGGGCGATCGTCGGCGCCGTCGTGTCCACTTCCTGCGCAGGATCGATGGTGAGCGTGATGACGTTCTCAAGCTCGCTCATATTGCCGAGCGTGTCCTCGGCCAGGAAGCTCACCTCAAGCTCGCCCTCCGTTACCTCGGACCCCGGAATCAGTGCGCCGTAGTGGTCGTCACCGTCGGGGGCGAGGAGCTCGCTCTCCCACGCGTCATCCCCCGCCTGCCGGTAGAGAACCTCCGCTCTGGCGACGCCGGAATCGTCCGTGATGGTCGCACCCACCGCCAGCGTCGTGCCGGCGACAACCGGACCTTCGAGGTCGTCTGCGACGATGCTCGGACCGACCGCGTCGGCTGCCTCCACAGCGATTGTGTAGGTGGCCTCACGGGCGGGACGACGCGCCTGGTTGCCGGCTGCGTCACTGGCCACGAGGTAGTACTCGACCTGCGGCGCCTCCAGCTCAGGGATGTCGCCACTCCACTCGTCACCGTCGGCGTCGAGCGCGAGCTCAGCGAACTCGTCGTCGTCATTGGTGCGGTAGAAGACAGAGGCCTGACCCACCCCGGTGTCGTCCGTGATGGTCGCCGCGATGGTGTGCGGCTCACCCGCCACCAGCGGACCCTCCGCCGGTGTGTGCTCGATGACCGGGACGGTGGTGTCTGGGATGTAGACGGCAAACGCGTGCAGCGCCGCGGGCGCGCCCTGCGGGTGCACTGCCCGGTTGTCCGACAGATCGGACGCGGCCAGGTAGTACTCCACCGCTTCACCCGCCACCGGCCCAAAGGTCACGGACCACGCGTCGTCCACATTCTGCAGCGGCACCTGGTTGAACGCGTCCAGCCCGCGGACGCGCCAATACAGGGTACCACCCGCCACGCCCCCGTCGTCGGTGACGGTGGCAGCGACCATGGCGAAGGAGCCATTGGCCACGGGCTCGGTCAACGGCGCGTGGATGATGACCGGCGCCGTCGTATCCGGGACGAAAACGTCAAAGTCATGGAGCGTATCGGGCGCGCCTCCAGGATCCGTAGACCCGTTGCCCTCCACGTCGATGGCGGCCAGGTAGTACTCCACGCCCGGCGCCGCTACGGGACCAAACGTGGTCGCATACTCATCCGTAGTTGAGTTGACCGCCACCTGGTTGAAAGCCTGCGCCCCGCGGATGCGCCAGTAGAGCGTCACCGAGGTCACGCCCCCTGGGTCTGTGACCGTCGCGGAGACCTCCACGAGGCTTCCGACCTCAACCGGGCCCGCGACCGGGTCGTGCACAATGGTCGGGCCCACGACGTCCAGGGCGCCCACCTGAATCTCGTATTGGTCCTCGACGGGCCGACGGCCGGTGTTGCCCGGCTCGTCCACCGCAGTGATGTAGTAGCCGAGCACCGGCGGCGCGACCGCCTGGCCTGGGATCGTGGCGGTGTAGGTGTCGCCGTCGGCCTGCATCGCGACATCCACAAAGGCGTCGTTCGGCGTGGGCCGGTAGGACAGGGTGACGGACGCGAGCGCGGACGCGTCGGTGACCGTCGCGCTGATCTCCAGCGGCTGCCCCTCCGTGAGCGGACCCCGGTCCGGCGTGTGGGCGATGACCGGCGCGGTCGTGTCCGGCACGAAGACGGGGAATCCGTACACCGCACCCGGCGCGCCCACGGGAGCCACGCTGCTGTTGTTCAATGTGTCCTGCGCGCCGAGGTAGTACTGGACACCCGGCTGGGCCACCGGCCCAAAACGCACCGACCAGGAATCTCCGTCCTGCGCCAAGGGCACAGCGTTGAAGGCCTGCTGGCCCTCCACGCGCCAATACAGCGTGACGCTGCGGACACCTGCCGGGTCGGTCACAGAGGCGGCGAGATCAACGAGCGAGCCGACCTGAACCGGAGCGGTCAGCGGCGTATGGGCGATGTCGGGACCGCCGTCGTCCGGCAGGACCACCTCGGCGTCGTAGAGCGAATCCGGTGCGCCCACCGGCGCTACCGAGCCGTTGGCCTGGGTGTCCATGGCCGTGAAGTAGTACTCGAGGCCCGGCGTCTGAGGGCTCGCGATCTGCGCCGACCACGTGTCTCCATTGCTGGACATGCTCACGGTCTGGAAACCCTGGTCACCGGTCGTGCGGTACCAGAGCTCCACGGAGGCGACACCGGAGGCGTCGGTCACAGTGGCATTCACCGTGACCGAGACCCCCTCGACCAATGCGTCGTCAAACGGCGCATGCGTGATCGTCGGCCCGGCCACGTCCGGCTCGACCACATCCACATCGTGGACCTGGTCCTGCGCGGGGTGCGCGGAGTTGTTGCCGCGGTCGTCACCGGCCTCGATGCGGTACTCGACACCCGGCGTCTGCACCGGACCAATCGCCCCGCTGTACTCGTCTCCATTGGCCTGGAGGTTGACGGACTGGAAGTCGTTCTGCCCGCGCGTGCGCCACTGCACCCGCACATAGGCAATTCCGCTGACGTCGGTCACGGTGGCGTCGATGGGGATCATACTGCCCACGTCAACGGGGCCCGCGACCGCAGCGTGCGTGATGCTCGGCCCGGCCTGGTCATCCGGCGTCACCGTGAAGGATGCCGGCGCCTGGGGGGCCGTGGTCAGGTTGTTCGAGTGGTCCTGGGCGATGATGTAGTAGTCCACACCCGGCTCGGCGACGGCGTCCATGGGGATGATGCCCTCAAACAGGTCATCGACCCCGCTCATACCGATGACCTCGAACGACTGCGCGCCCTGGGTCCGGTAGTACAGATTCGCGCTCATCACCTCGTCGTTGTCGGTGATGGTGGCGGTCACGGTCACCTGGGTCCCCGCAAGTTGTCCGTCCGGGACCAGGTTCAAGGCGACCACCGGCGGCGTCACATCGGGCGGCGGGTTCACAATGATGGTGGTCACCAGCGTCGTCCCTGTATTGCCTTCCTCGTCGTCCGCCTCGACGTAGACCTCCAGACCCGGCTGGGACACGGCGTCACCTGGAATGGTGAACGTGCCCTGGTCTTGTCGGGTCAGCACGGCGTAGCTCTGCTGGCCTTCGACGCGGTGGTAGAGGCGCACCTCGGTGATGGGGGAGGCGTCGTTGACCTGCACGAGCAGCTCCACGCTGTCCCCCTCAGTGACATCCACCGGAGGATCGATGATCTGCACCACCGGCGGCGCGTTGTCGTCGGTGACGACCGTGAAGGTGTACTCGCCGTTGCCCGGCAGCCGGCCGGTGTTGGGCGTGTTCCAGGTGTCCGTCGCCTCGAGGAAGTACTCCAGCCCCGGCTCCACCACGTCCTGCGACGGGATGCTCACGCTGAACGCGTCCCCATTGAGGGTCGCCTGAATGCCCGTGAGGTTCTGCCCCCCGACCGGGCGGTACCGCAGGAAGAGCGACGCGACACCGGTGTCGTCGGTGACGGTTCCGGTCAAGGTCAGGGCCACCCCCGCCTGCTGCCCATCGGCAACGGGGGTGTGCGTGATGACCGGCCCCTCGGTGTCGTTCACGACGGAGAACGAGTGCAGGCTCGCCGGCGCGTTGCCCGGGTCCATCGCCACGTTGGAGTTGGCCGAGTCGTCGGTCGCGCGCACGTAGTACTCCAAGCCCGGCGCGATGACGGCGCCCTGCGGAATGGTCGCGCTCCACACATCGCCGTTGACCCGCGACCCGGCCAGGGTCGTGAAGTTCTGGAACCCCTGCACGCGGTAGAGGACCTCCATGCTGGCGACACCGGACGCATCCACCACGGTGGCGGAGACCACCACGGGGACGCCCGCTGGACGACCGTCCGCGATGGGCGTGTGCGCGATGCCCGGCGCCGTCTCGTCGGAGGACCCCACGGTGAAACTGTGCGGCGTGCCCGGTGCTGTCTGCGGCTCCAGGGTCTGGTTGGCACCCTGGTCGCGAGCCAGCAGGTAGTACTCGACGCCAGGTTCGGTGACCGCAAAGTCGGGAATGGTCCCGCTCCACGTGTCTCCGTCCTGGGTGAGCTGGAAGTCCTGGTAGAAGGGGAAGCCCGTGGGCCGGTAGTACAGCCGCACCGACGCGACGCCGCTGGCGTCGGTCACGATGGCGCTGACGGTCACACCCTCACCCGCGACCTGCCCATCTGCGACCGGCGTGTGCTGCACCGTGGGCCCGGTCTCGTCCACCGCGCTCACAGTGAACGCGTGCACAACACCGGGCGCGCCGCTCGGGTGGTTGGCGGTGTTGTCTGCGTCGTCGGTCCCGGCGACGTAGTAGTCCACACCCGCGAGCGTTACCGCACCGGCCGGGATCGTGCCCTGCCAATTGTCGTTGTTGATGTTGCTCATCGCCGCGGTCAGGAACGCCTGCTGACCGGTGGGCCGGTAGTAGATGGTCGCGCTGGCGATGTCCGAGTCATTGTCCACAATCGTGGCCGTGACCACGACGCCGCGCGCCTCGGGCTGCCCATCCGAGATGGGCGTGTGCGCGATGAGCGGCGGGTCCGTGTCCCCACCCACGGACACGAGATAGGTGTCACCGGGCGCGCCCGCGGGGGCCGTACCCGTGTTGGGGATGGGCGAGGTGTCCGTGGCCTCCAGGTAGTAGCGGACGCCGGGTGACGCGACGACAAAGCCCGGGATGTTGGCCGTCCAGGTGTTGCCCTGCGGGTTGGTCATCGCCACCGCGCCAAAGGTCTGTGCGTTGGCATGCCGGAAGTACAGCGTCGCCCCATCCACGCCGGTCGCGTCCGTGATGGTCGCGGTAATCGGAATGGCCTCGCCCGGGTTGCCCTCCGCGATGGGCGTGTGAACGATGGTGGGCGGGTCTGGGTCGCCGAGGACCGCAAAGTCAAACACACTCTGCGGCGCATCGGACGGGGCGTTGGACGTGTTGGCCTGGTCCGCGGTGTCCTGGGCCGTAAGCCAGTACTCCACGCCCTGCGCGGTTACCGCGCCGCCGGGAATCGTGCCTTCCCAGGCGTCTCCGCCGACGTTGGTCATGGTGGCGAACTGCGCCTGCTGCTGGCCCGTCGTCCGGTAGAAGACCACAGCACTCGACACGCCCGTCTGGTCCGTGATGGTCGCCTGAACCGTCACAGGCTGGCCGAGCGGCTGCCCGTCCGCGATCTCGTTGTGCTGGATCAGCGGCCCCACGGTGTCGATCACGCCAAAGATGGTGGCGACCGTGGTGTCCGTATCCGTGAGCCCCTCGTTGTCCGTCACGGTCAGCGTGACGATGTACTGACCGGCCTCAAGGTAGTTATGGCGCGGGCTCTGCTCCGAGGAAGTCGGGCTGCCATCACCAAAATCCCACAGCCAACTGACCACGGTGCCATCGGGGTCCGTGCTGAGTGTCCCATCAAAGAAGACGGGCTCCTGGTCACCCTCATCGGCGAAGACATCGGGTCCGGCGTCCGCGATGGGCCGG
>CALBXO010000500.1 GCA_937890335.1 uncultured Pseudomonadota bacterium
GCTCTATTTTCTCAATACCGCGGGTGCCGTTCTCGGTTGCGCCGCCGCCGGCTTCTGGTGGATCGAATCCCTCGGCCTGCCCGGTACGCTCTGGCTCGCCGCGGGGTTCAACGCGTGCGTTGGTGCCGTGACCCTGGTGCTCAACCAGAGTTCCGAGTCCGGGCCTGGACTGAATGAAACCCAAGACATGGAGAGTACGTTGTGACCCGACACCATTTGGATTTTGACGACGACGACATCGCCGATGGCAGGCAGCTTTTGCTCCAGGACGACGAACATGAGGAGCAGCAGCGTCTACGAGCGGAGCGTCAGGCCGCCGCCGGGACACAGGGGGGGCCTGGTGACGACGCACCCAGCGACCTCCCGGCGCCGGAGAGCGGGCGGTTGCAAGAGGCCGACCGGGCGACCGAGTTGTCGCAGTCTTCCGGATCGTTCGTCGCGTCTGGGCGGCAAGCCCTGGAAGAGGACCTGGAGAGAGGCTTGGACTGAATGTCGCAAGCGGACTCCAGCTGGTCGGGTGCTCCTTCGGCGCCCGCGCTGCGGCGCTGGGTGTTGGGTTGCATCGCCGTCACCGGCGGGCTGACGATGGTGTACGAGCTGGTCTGGATCCGCATGGTCGGCTTCATCTTTGGCTCGTCGTCCCAGAGCTTCAGCGTCATGCTCGTGACGTTTCTGGCTGGAATTGCGCTCGGTGGCGCGGTCGCACACTGGTTGTTTCGGGCCGGCCGGCTGACCTCGCGCAGATCGCTGGTGACGGCCTTTGGCGCGTGTGAGGTCGCCGTCGCGGCCTCTGTCTTGCTGATGTTGCCGTTCTACGAGCGCTTTCCGTACATTTTTGCGCAGGCTCGCACTCTCTTCGCGCCCACGGACGGCGGGTATGCGGCCATGCAGCTCGTTCAGCTTGCGCTGCTCGGGGCGGTGATGCTGGTTCCGACGACTCTGGTGGGCGTGACGCTGCCGCTGGCTTCGCGGGTCGTGGTGGCCGGGGTGGGCGACGTGGGTTCCGGCGTGGGAGCGTCGTTCTCAAGCAACACGTTGGGCACACTCTTTGGGGCGGCGTTCACGGGCCTGGTGCTGATCCCAGTGCTGGGGATCCAGGTGGCTCTTCTCGGTGCCACCGCCGCCAGCGCTGGGGTGGGCGGCGCGTTGCTGTGGATCGCGGGCCGCGGGCGCGTGGCCGCCGTGAGTGTGGCGATTGTGGGGGCCGCGCTCCTCGTCATCGTTGTGGCCGGCGGCGCTTGGAATCCCGTGCTGATGACCGCGGGCTACTTTCGCGGGAAGACGGCCCCTGAGAACTTCGAGGCCATGCAGAAGCGGTATGCAGGGCACAAACTCCTCTTCTCAGAGGACGGACACGATTCGACGGTGACGGTGGTCGCCGTCGATGGTGACGTGTTCCTCAAGGTCAATGGCAAGACGGATGCGTCCACGCTGCGCGAGGACATGGTCACGCAGACCATCAGCGGCCACCTCCCCATCCTGCTGCACCCGGGTGACCCCAAGGAGGTCCTGGTCATTGGACTCGGCAGCGGGGTCACCGCGGGAGCGACGCTGACCCATCCAGGCACGATGACCACCTCCGTGGAGCTGTCGCAGGCCGTGGTGGACGGCGCGCGCCACTTCAATCCTCAGAACCATGATGTGCTGGCCAACCCGCGCCACACCATGCTCGTCGCCGACGCCAAAGACTATGTGCACCTGACCCCAAAGTCCTTCGACGTCGTCATCAGCGAACCGTCCAATCCGTGGATCAGCGGCGTGGCGAGCCTGTTCACGGCGGAGTTCTTCGAGGCGGTCCGGGGCGTCATGCGCGATGACGGCGTCTACCTTCAATGGCTGCAGCTCTACGCGTTCTCCGACGAGGCCTTTGCCCGGTCCGTGCGTACGCTTCGGTCCGTGTTTCCGCATGTGACCGTGTGGCGGTTCACCCGCGCGGATTGCCTGCTGGTCGCGTCCCGGACGCCGCTGTCCACGGCGCAGCTCGCGCGGCGGCTCGACGTGGTGGCCGGCGAGTTTCAGCCCGACTCACCGCTCCCGGTCGGCCACCCGGCCGAGCTGCTCGTACACCAGGTCTTGTCCGCGGAGGCTGTGACGGCCGCGTTTGCGCCGCGGGGAAAGCCGCTCAACCGCGACACGGCGCCGTTCCTGGAGTTCGAGGCGCCGCGGGCGATGTTTCGCGGGACGAGCCCCGGCATTCTGGACGATCTGGACGAGCGCAACGATTCCGGCGCGACAGATCGGCTCCTCCTCGCCTCCGTGCCCACCACCTCGCCGCCGCGCATCGCCGCCGCGCTGCAGCGCTCCGGGCACGCGGCGCTGGCGCAGAAGGTGGAGCGCGCGGCCCGTCTCGACGCTGTCGTGACCAATCCGGAGCTGACCTCCGCGCTGTCATCGGGCGACTCGGTGGCACCCCTGCTGCGGGCCGTGGATGAAACCCCGGCCCCGGATCCCGACCAGTGTCGAGGTTGGTCGGGGCGGCTGGCTGCGCTGGCCATCGAGTCGCGCAACGCGCTTTTCACGCCCACACTGCGCCGTCTTCGAGGCCTGACGCAGCTGTGCACCGAGCGCCACCCCCACCTCGCGTCGACGTTGCGCGGTTATCTGGGCAAGGCATTGTACGCCACCGGTCGCACGGCGGAGGCCGCACCCTTGCTCGCAGAGCCTTGAGAGGGCGATAGTAGGGTCATGCAGATCATCGGCAGGACCGCGACGGACGTCGGGAACAGGCGCGACAACAACGAAGATTTCGCCCTGGTAGACGAAGAATTGGGGATCTACATCGTCTGTGACGGTGTGGGTGGCCACAAGGCCGGCGAGGTCGCGTCGCGGCTGGCGGCGGAGACCATCCACGCGCAGCTCGCGGAACACAGGGATCTCCTTGGGACAGCCACGCCCGAAGACGACGTGCTGGACCAACTTGAACAGGTCATGCGGGAAGCGGTCCAGGCCGCCTGCGCTGCCGTGTACGAGCGCGCGCGGGAGAACCGCGACAACGCAGGCATGGGTACCACCGCCACCGCGCTGCTCGTGGTCGGCAACCGCGGCATCATGGGGCACGTGGGGGACAGCCGCCTCTACTTGCGCCGTGGTAGCGCCGTGCACGTCCTGAGCACGGACCACACCTTCGTGACCGAGCTGCTGGCCGGAGGCGTCCTGACGCCCGAGCAGGCCAAGGACAGCCCGTACTCAAACCTGTTGACCCGCGCGCTGGGGAAGGACCGTACCGTCCGCGTGGACACTCTCGTCGTCGAGATCATGGACGGCGACGACTTTGTTCTCTGCTCGGACGGGTTCAGCAACTACCTGGCCTCGGACGAGGAGCTCGCCACACTGCTCGGCGGCGTTGGGCTGGATGTCGCACAGTCCCTGGTCTTGACCGCGCGGGACCGAGGTGGGGACGACAACATCACTGTCGTGACCGTCAGTGCCAGGGTCGAACCCTCGGACACGGACGAGCTGCACCGCTCCTCCAAGGTCCAGATCAAGCTGGACGTACTCCGGAACGTCTACCTCTTCGCCGGCCTGTCGATGAAAGAGCTGTCCAAGCTCATGCAGATTGGCACCGAGGTGGTCTACCCGCGCGGGGCCGTGATCATCCGCGAGCAGGAGAACTTTGACCGGCTGGTGATCGTCGTAGTCGGGGCGGTCTCCGTCCACCTGGAGGACACCGAGCTGGCGCGGCTCGGACCCGGCGCGCACGTCGGCGAGATGGGTTTTTTCCGGGGTCGGGACAGCGGCGCCACCGTCGTGGCCGAGAACGACTGCACCTGTCTGAACATCCAGTACGACAAGCTCGACGCGCTCATGCAGAAGGAGCCGCGGATCGGCCACCGCCTGACCCGCAACGTCTGCGAGCAGCTGGCACACCGCCTGGACGAGGCCAACCGCCGCCTGGTGGACGTGGCGCCCTCCACGCTGATCGATATCGACCCCAGCCTCTGGGTCTGATCTGATCGCGCTGTGTGCGGTTCAGTCTCTCATTTGGACGCCCGACGGGCTACCACGCAAAGCCGATGCCCATGGGGCTCAGCAGAGGGCCTTGTCCCGCGACACGGGCCTTTTCGTTGCCCGTTTCCGCTCGATGTAGCCAAGGAACGACCAGCCCGACCAGGATCCCAACAGCGCCCCCAACGAGCACATCGCTGAAGAAGTGCTCGCCGCCGATGACACGCAAGCTGGCGGTGGTGGCGGCCAGGGACATCAGCCCGCCCCAGACCACGTACTTCGAGTTCCCGTCGGGGTGGCGCAACTGCCATGTGTACGCCGCTGCAGTCGCCATCGTGAAGCTGATCGCGGAGTGCCCCGACATGAAACTCAGCGTCGAGTCATACTGTCGCTTCTTGTTGCCTGGCGCGTCCGGGTTGTACGTGAAGGGCCGCGGTCGTCGGACCACGTATTTGACGATCTGCGTGAGGACGAGAGTCACGCCGAGCGACTCGGTGTAGACCACAGCGTCCTTGGCCCACTCACCGTCAAAACCCTCCAGACCCGACAGGAGATACGGGCTCAGGACGAGGACCGCGATGGTGACATCGCTGGTGTGTTGCGCGGCGGTCGAGTAGTAGCCCGTGACCGGCCGGTCGAACCCGTTGACGTCGTCGCTGTCGCACGATCCGCATGGCGGTGCGTCCAGGTCGGACTCCAGAAAGAGCTTCGGCAGGAGAACGCTCGCCGTGCCGAGGCCAACTGTGAGGCTGAGCTCCGGCCAGGTGTCGACGTCGTACGGAGACTTGTCGCTCTGTGCCGCTGCCGGCGACGAGAGCACGACGAGGAGGGCGAGTAGAACCGCGAGAACGAGTGCTGCTTGGCGCATGTCGCCGAGAATACCAGACGTCCGGGTCACTGCCAGCAATCGTAGAAGTAGCGCAGCGAGTCTCCGCCTGCGGGGTCACGGTCCACGAGCATGTTTCCAAAGTCGTCGTAGACACACTCGCCCTGGCATCTGGACCACAGGCGCTGGCCGCCGAGGCCGCTCGCCCCCACAAGCTCGATCTCGCGCTGGTTGTCGATTGTGCCGTCCCCGTCCTGGTCGTCCGCGATGGAGCTCAGGTTCCCGCCCTCATCGTAGGTGAAGTACATGACGCGCGGGGTGCCCACCTCGAATGGGGTCGCGAACCGCTGCCCGCCGACGTTCACGATCTTGAAGACAGACCACTCCGCGCGGCATGGGCCGGGCCTTGCCGCGCCCGTTCCACTGTCGCAGGCGGCGAGCGTCAGCAGCAGGATGAGGGGTACGGAACGCACGCCGTAATGATGCTGCTTTGACTCGCGGGAGCAAGGGGTTGCGCCAAACAATAATGATGCGGGGAGCGCCGCCCGATCGCGGCGCGGACATCGGCCGCCGGGCGCCGGAGTACGCGTCGAACCATCCGCGTTGTGCGTACTCGAGAAAAAGGATGCGGGCGTGTTCTTTCTGCTTGTATGTCCGGGCGAACGGGCAGACCCTGCGCGGAAATCAACCGGTGATATCCGGTGGACTTCTGAGGGCGCGGCCCTGTTGGCCGCAGGTTTCATGTCTCCGTTCCGGAGGACCTCGTGCTTCACCCAGCGACCCAACTGACCTGGATCAGCGACGCGGTTGGATATGGCGTCCGCGCCACCGCCCGCATCCCCATGGGCACCATCCTGTGGGCGCTCGACCCGCTCGACCGCGTCTTCAGTCCCGCTGCTGTCCAAAGGCTCGGGGAGGGCCTCTGGCCGGTGCTCGAGACGTACACGTACATCAACGGAAGTGGTGGACGCGTGCTCTGCTGGGACCACGGCCGGTTCATGAACCACAGCTGCGAGCCGGTGAGCCTGAGCCCTGGTGTCGAGTTTGAGCTCGCCGTGCGCGACATCGAGGTGGGCGACGACGTCACCTGTGACTACAGCTCGCTGAACCTCGAGGAAGACCTCGACTGCCGCTGCGGCTCTCCGGCGTGCCGCGGCAAGATCAGCAGCGCAGAATTCGTGAACCTGGTGCCCGTCTGGGACCGACAGCTGCGCGACGCCGTCGTCCACGCGACGAAGGTCGAGCAACCCCTCTTGCCGTGGATCGACGGCGAGGCGCTCGCCGGCTGGTCCGCTCGACCCAGCGAGCTCCCTTCGGCCCTTGGGCACCAATTTCTGCCGGACGCGGCCAGGATCTCGCGCGACATGCGGAGGGTGTGCTAGGTTGGCCGGCAACTAGAACGTGTTTCACTTTGCCGGATTCAGCCCCATGCGAACCCCTCTGTGCGAGTCCCTCGGAATTGAGTACCCCCTGTTTGCTTTCACCCCTTCGCCCGCGGTGGCCGCGGCGGTAAGCCGCGCCGGTGGGCTCGGCGTGCTGGGGGCGATCCGCTATACGGATCCGGCGGACTTTGAGGCGGCGCTGTGCTGGATGGACGAGAACACGGACGGCAAGCCGTACGGCGTTGATGTGGTCATTCCAAAGAAGGTGGAGGGGGGCAGCAACGCGTCCGTGGAGCAGATCGAGGCGATGATTCCGCCGCAGCACCGGGACTTTGTCGAGACCGTGTTGGCGAAGTTTGGCGTGGCCGACCTGCCGCCGGAGGAGCACGCCGCCGGCATTGTCGGTTGGATGCACGCCCACGCGCGTGCGCAGGTTGAGGTGGCGTTGCGGCACAAGATTGCGCTCATCGCCAACGCTCTCGGCTCGCCGCCCGCCGACGTGATCGAGGCCGCGCATGAGAAGGGTGTTCTGGTCGCAGCCCTCGCCGGCAAACCCAAGCACGCGCTCGCGCACAAAGAGGCGGGTGTCGATATCATCGTTGCGCAGGGTCACGAGGCGGGCGGGCACTGCGGCGAGATAACGACGATGGTCCTGGTGCCGGAGGTTGTGGAGATGGTCGCGCCGCTTCCGGTGCTCGCCGCTGGCGGCATCGGGACCGGGGCGCAGGTTGCGGCGTCGATTGCGTTGGGGGCCCAGGGCGCCTGGATGGGCTCGATCTGGCTCACGTCGGCG
>CALBXO010000501.1 GCA_937890335.1 uncultured Pseudomonadota bacterium
TCACGCTCAAGGGCGAGGGTGAGGGCCTGGTGCTGCGCGGAGAGACGGTCCACTCCAAGGCGTTTGGCAAGGACGCGGACGGATTCTGCGATACGGATACGGCGGAGTCCGCGGCCCAGGGTGAACCCTGCGCGCGGCTGGACGTCCGACGCCTCTCGCAATAGGCCGAGCGCTCAGCGGGCGGACATCGCGGAGCGCTCGACGCTCTTCTTGTCCAGGTTGAGTCGCACGCCGGCCGCGCTGAGCAGCCAGACCAAGGGCAGGTCGTGCAGCGGCAGCATGGAGACCGCCCCCGGCGACGGCATGGGGAAGACCGCGGGTGTCGCGCCGAGCGCGGCAAAATGCTCGACAAGGAAGTTCCCTCCAAGCGCCCGCATCGTCGGCGGTCCGAGCTGCAGAAGACCCCCCAGAACGCCCTCGGACAGGGCGTTCGAACGCTCCATTGCCAGCCGAGAGAAGGCGCCGTCGAGCGCGTTGCGCAGCGGCGCGATGGTCGGGTCGGTCAGCCGGTCGCAGCCGGTCAGGACGATGGCGACCCGAAGGTCGAACGGCCTGCACCTCGCCCAGCGATCCAGGTACTCCTGGGCCTCGTCCCTCAGGGTCTGGGGAGAGGCGAGCAGGCGCGGCGCGTCCACAACGAACACGACCCCACGCGCGCGCTCCCACAGGCCTGGCCACTGCGGCAGGCCGCCCATCGGGGCGACTACGGTCGCGCCGGCGGCTCGGCCGACGCCGCGGGCGCCCCCGTCGGTGCCGCGAGCGCGGGCCCAGATGTTGCGCAGGGCGGCGCATCGGATGGCTGGACCTGCGGTGTCGTAGCGCACGTGTTCCAGCGACGGGCGGCCGGCGCGGGTGGCAGGGAGCAGGGCGGACATGCGCTCCACGTCACCGCTGACGGATGCCACGGCGTCGTGCAGGCGCAGGACACTGGCGTCCGGCCCGACGACGCTCAGGCCCACCGGGTGGCTCGAGGTCTGCGGCGGACCGTCCGACGCGTCCGGCCCGTCGTCGGCGGGGCCGCGAGCGGCGTGCACAAGGGCGGCGAGGGCACCGTGCGAGTCCGCGCCTCCGAGTCCCTCCCAGAGCAGCACGCCGGCGGAGCTGTCGGTCAGGCCCCAACTCGCCATGACGCGCTCCTCGAGGCTCAACGCGGGTGCTGCGCTCGTGGTCCGTCGGGCAAAGTCCATCCCAGCGCCCGAGGGCCCGCTGAGCAGTGACTCGATCGCGAGGACGCCCTCCTCGACGCAGGCGCGACGTTCTGCGTCTCCCAGCGCTTCCGGTTCCGGGACGACCGGCGTTGACGGGAGCTCAACGAGCTCCTTGGTCTGCGTAGCCGCCGGGATGGGGTTGATGACGGAAGGGGCCCTTGGCGGCGCCGCCTGCCCAAACGGGTTTGCGGCGAATCCAACGCGGGCGGCCAGATCCCGAACGCGCGTGCGCTCCTCCGACGCGAGCTCGGCCAGGTCAGGGTTGGCCAGGAGCTGCTCAAGGTGCTCACGCGCACCGGCGGGGTAGACGCGGCCCAATTGCCGGCCGAGTGCCTCAGGGAGGCCGATCTCCGGGAGGATGTCGCGGTGGCGGTGCAGCACCGCCGCGCGCAACCACGCGCGTGTCACGTCGTCGTCGAGGCCGACCCGCGCGAAGTTGATGATGTCCGCGAGGGCGTCGTCAAACACCGCCCACGCGTCGCCCTCGTCGCCGAGGCGGTGGCTCTTGGGGCAGTAGGCCAGGAGGAGCTCCAGAAGCGAGTCTGGCGTCAGGTCGTGGATTCTTGGCTCGAGTCCGCAGACCAGTTTGTCGAGCAGGTGCCTGTAGCTGGCGGCGTCGCGCACGGCGCACGCTTCCGAGACGCGCTCCAGCACCCGTGTGCGGGTCGGGTCTGCGCCGTGGTCGAGCTCGCGCATCAGGTCGTCGGTGATGTCCGCGTGCGGCTTCACCTCCGTCGGGGCGCCCCCCAGCACAGCCTCAAGGTCTCCGAGGGAATGCTCGGCGGGCTCCACAGGCGCGGGCGCGGGCGCTGCTACGGGTTCGGCAGACGGCAGCCCCACGCTCAGGCGAGGCGCGAACGCCGTCTGGGAGAGTTGCGCCGGTGGCGACAGGATCAAGCTGGTCTGGGACCTGGCTACCGGCGGCAGATGCGGCCACAGGTAGAGCCCGGCGAGCATCAGCTCGCGCGGACCAGGGGCCACAATGCTCGGTGAGGTCTCAAGTTCGAGGTTGGCCGCCCATCCCGCGCAGGCGTTGCAGGCGAGCTCGCGCTCTTCGGCGGTGAAGCAGACCCCGACGACCTCCTCGGCGGCCTGGGCCAATTGGGCGATGCCGCGGACCACCGGGCTCAGTGCCTTGGGTGTTGTGGTCGGCAAGACGTTCCCATAGAGCAGCAGGAATGGGTCGAACCCCAGCTGGAGGGCGTCCGTGCGGCTCAACAGAAGGGCGCTGGCGACCAGTTCGTCACCCTCGGCCGTAACCTGGAGCAGGCAGTATCCCTTTCCGTCGGTGCCGTGCCAGGCGACGACGGGTCCCAGCAGCGACCGGGCCGGCACGAGCAATGGCCGCCACAATTCGAAGAGGTGCTTGGCAAACGGCTCTTTGATCTGCGCGGCACCGGACCATTCAAGCTCTTCGGCCTGGTCGGTCTGCCGCCAGCGAGCCACGAGCGGAAACAGCGTGACCCGCGCGTCCTGCGCGAGTCCGGTGCCGAACCGTCGATGGGTCTGTGGCGTGTTCATGTTGACGTGCCTCCGCGTGCCCATCGGAAGGAACCGGCGCGAGCCTTAGCCCTCAGGTTGCGAAAGGTGCTGGCGGGGGAAGCGACGCGGCCCTCAGGCCGCGCAAGAGCCCTCCTGGCGGCGGTCTCGCAGCCGCCCATGGCCGTCGCCCACGGTCCGTTTTGGTTGACACAACCCGACCCTGTCGTCACCCTCAGGCGCTGGGGCGGACGGCCGTGCGGGCGCCGTCGAGGAGTCCGCCGGAGGAATTGATGACTGGAACCCGTCTGCTCTTGGGAGGGCTCGCCCTCGCGTTGATCTTGTCCGGCTGTGGCCGCGACGAGTTTGCCGAGGATCTGCTCCTTGGTCCCGACGGTCCGGGCCGCGACGAGTGTCGTGTGGACCGTGACTGCGGCTCGGGTGAGTTTTGCGACCGGGGCACGTGCAGGGACGACATTGTCGATCCGCAGGTGTGTCGCGAGGGCGCGTTCCGGTGTCTGGATCGGGACACGTTGGGGTTCTGTCCCGATGGCGACGGTTTCGAAGTCTGGGCGGACTGTTCCGAATCGGGCGGCACCTGCGAGGACGGCGAGTGCGTGGAGCGCCCCCGCATCTGCGACGGCGGCGCGACCCGTTGCGGGCCGGAGGGGAACGTGGAGATCTGCACCGGCGACCGCTGGGAGGATCTCGGGACCTGCCCGCCCAACTCCCGGTGCGTGGACGGTGACTGCGTCGGGGCGGATCTGCCCGATATCGCTGTGATCTTTGCCGATGTGAATCCGCGCGAGGTCCAGGTCGGAGGGGCGCTGGAGGTCGGGCTTGAGGTCGTCAACGAGTCCGAGGCGCGCGCGGGCGCGTTCTCGTGCCAGTTCCAGTTGGCCTCGGGCCGCATCAACCCCGGTCGCGACGTCGTCCTGGAGCGGCTGCGCCTCGGGCCGCTGGGCCCCTTTGAGGGGGAGGGCGTGGGCCTTCGCGTGGCGATTCCAAGCAATGTCGCGCCCGGACCGTACACCGCCTATGTGTTCTGCGACGCGCAGAATGAGGTGCGGGAACTCTCCGAGGACAACAACATCGGTGTCGCCGGCGAGATCTTCATCTTTGACAACGACGGACAGCCGGACCTGGAGCTGGTGGACGTAAACGCCCGCGTGGGTGGGGTCATCGACGCCGGCGAGGCGCTCAACGTCAACGTAACCGTCTGCAATTTTGGCGACGCAGCCGCTGGACCGACCAGCGTAAGACTCCACGCGATCCCGGACCCCAACGGCGACGCCGTCAGCCAGTTGCTGGGCGAATCGCCGCTCGGGCGGCTGACCGCCGGAGATTGCCAGGAGCTGACCATCCGGACCGCACCGCTCCAGTGTTTTGAGCCCCGTGTGTTCTTCCTGCGGGCAGTCGTAGACCCGCAGAACCGGATTCAGGAGCGGTCGGAGCGCAACAATGCGGGATTGTTCGAGCGACCGCTCGAGGTGTCGTGCGACATGATGGAGTGCTCCGGGGACCAATTCGACCCCGATGACGTGCGAAATCCCCCGCCTTTGGAGCCTGACTTTCCCCATGACCTGGTGCTGTGTCCGGGGGATCAAGACCTGTTTGAACTCCCGTGGGAGCCCGGCGGGGACGGACAGCTGGTCGTCCTCACCGACCCAGAGTTCCGGCTCGCCGTGCGCGTGATTTCCATCGAGGGCGACGCGGTGATGGCTCTCGGCGGCGGGAGCACGGAGGGAGGGATCTTTGAGTTCAACAGCGAGCGTCTGCCCCTCGTCGACAGCTTCCGCGTCTCCATCACGGGCGCCGTTCCAGACAACGGGGCGAACTACAATCTGCTGGCCAGCAGCGGGGATGTGCGGCCCGAGGAGGCGGACCTTGTCATCCGGGCGGTGTCGATGACACCGGAGCCGTTCCGCGCGGGCACGCGGAAGGACGTGCGCTTCACGGTGGCCAACAACGGGGGAACGGCTGCGGGACCCTTCTCGAGCGGAATCGCCATCCTCCCCGGCTTTCAGCGGGAGCCGCCGCTGGACGCCTTGCGCTACATCGGGCGCGCGCAGACCCGCGGTTTGGGTGTGGGGGCCACCGCCGAGGGGCGGACCTTCATCACCCTGCCCGACAACCTGGAGGAGGGCCCGTACACGTTGGTCGTGGTGGCGGACATCGGCAGCCAGGTTCGCGAGGCCGACGAGAACAACAACTACGGCGTGGAGTTCTTTGAGGTGACCACGGAGCCCACGTGTGCGGAGGACCAGTTCGAGCCCAACGACTCGTTTGCCGCCGCCTTCACCGTGGACGCGGGATCGTACGAGAATCTGTCGGTCTGCAACAACGACGATGACTTCTACCGGATCTGCCCTGGCGAGCCCGGCGTGCTGTCCATCAGCGTGCGGTTTGACCACGATCTGGGCGACATCGATCTCCAACTGCTCAATGAGCAGGGCCAGATCATCGACAGGCGAAACGGGGTGGACGACGAGGAGGCGTTGGACTTTGAGGACGTGGACGGCGACCAGTGCTACGTGCTGCGCGTCTTCCTGTTTGGCCAGGGGGACGACGCAAACCGCTACGAGATGGAGCTGCGGTTTGAGGGCGAGATGGGAGACACCTGCACGGACCCCTACGAGCCGAACAATGGCTTTGAGTCGCCGTCGGACCTTCGCGACGCTGTGGACAGCGGTGAGCTGGATTTCTGCCCGCAGGGTGATCCGGACTTCTACGCCGTGGCGCTCGAGCGTGGTCAGCAGCTGACGTTGGGTGTGGCGGCAGGCACGATGGAACCGGGTTCCATCAGCGTGACGCTGTACGGACCCAACCGCGGCTTCCTCCTGCAACGGTTTGAGCGCGAGCCGACCATCACCTACCAGGCGGCGACCGCCGGCGACCACTTCATCCGTCTGGTGACGTCGTCCGGGGCAGACAGGTTCCCGTACAGCTTCACCGAGTTCAGCATCGAGTGAGCCGCCCTGCGGCAGCCGTTCTGGCACTGTCGCTGCTCCTTTGCGGGCAGGCAGCCGCGGGGGATCTACCCGCGCCGCCGGAGTTTGGCCCGGGCCCGCGTTTCTCCACCGGATTCCAGCTCCACTACGCGGCCGCCGAGGCTGGGCCTCTCACAAGACAGCGCCTGCGGTTCGACACGGGGGTGGAGGCCGCGGTCGGCTGCGGGCTGCGCTGGCCGACGTGCGCCGCAGGGTCGATTGGGCTCGGCGCCGAGGCGCACCGACTCTCGTTGGATGATGTGGGTGTGGCCGAGCAGACGGCTGGGTTCAGCGGCGTGACCCTTGGCGGCGCGCTGTGGCCGGTGCGACACGTCTCACAGGGGGCCGAGTTGCTGCTGGGGCTGGTGGGCCGCGCGCGCGATCTGGGACGCGACGACGCCACGGGCGGCGGCCTCGCGGCGGGGGTGGAGCTCCGTGTGCGCCAGGGCGGCACCAGCGCCGCCGTCCGGGTCGAGGGGCTCATTCGCCCGGGTCGAGGGGGGTTCTCCGACGCTGCAGGTGTGGCCATTCGCGGGCACCTCGCGCGTTGCACGGTGGCCTGCGTGGAGGTGGGCGGCGGCGTGGTGGCACTCGGGGACGAGGCCGCTCCCTACGGTCGAGTGGGCATCGCGGGTTCGGGCGACACGACGGCGGCAAGGCTGTGGGTGCAGCGCGAGTTTGTGGCAGCCGGTGCGACTACGGTGGGTGCGCAATGGCGCTGGTGAGGGGCGCGCTGGTGATGAGCTCAGGGCGAGGGAAGCGGGCGCAATGGGCGCCGCGGCGCGCGACGAGCGCAATCATCCTCGGGGCATTCGTTCTGCTGACCGGGTGTGCCGAAGAGCGGCTCAGTGGGAACTGCGCGCCGCGCGACGACGTGCTGTCGTCCGGCGCTGTGGTGACGCGCGCGCACGGCGAGTTCCGGCTGGATGCCGAAC
>CALBXO010000502.1 GCA_937890335.1 uncultured Pseudomonadota bacterium
ACAATGGGGTCAACAACGGCAACAATGGGGTCAACAACGGCAACAATGGGGTCAACAACGGCAACAATGGGGTCAATAATGGCGCGAACAATGGTGGAGACGTAGGTGAGGATGTCGCCGACGTCGGCGATGACGCGGCGGACACGGCTGATGTGCCGGACGACATGGCCGACACGGACGACGCCGGTGACACCGACGACGCCTCGGATGTGCCCGACGTGCCCGACGTGGATGACTCCTGCGATGAGGACGTGGACTGCGCCGACGACGAGATCTGCCGCCGCGGCACCTGCGTGGCCGGTTGTGACGCGGACGACGAGGAGGTCAACGACACATTCAACGACGCGACGGACGTCGCCGTGGGCCTCGGAGAGTCCCAAGAGGTGACCGCGCTCACCCTCTGCGGCCCCGACTCAGACTTCTTTTTTGTCGCCGCCGTGGCGGGTGACACGGTCCAGGCCACGGTCACACAGGACGGAGGTCCCGTGGTCCCAGTGGCCATTCTCGCCGGGGATGGTGTCACGGTCTTGCTCAGCAGCGACATGGACGGCGACGTTCGCGCCGTCTCCGCCACAGCGGGGGACGACGACGGATTCTACGTTCGGGTCGGCCCGCTGGACGAGCCTGGACGCACCGGGAACGCCTACGAGCTGACCCTGGCCCGCAGCGCCCCCGGTGTCTGCCAGGCGGACGCGTACGAGCCCAGCGACGACCCCGAGGACGCGCCGCGCATCGGCGCCGGCAGCATTGAGGGTCGCGTCTGTCGCGACGACGCCGACATCGACTACTACGTGATTGGGCTCCTCGCCGGGGACACCGTCGACCTGACCCTGACCTACGACCACGATCTCGGGCAGATCCCCTCCACTGTGTATGGCCCGGGGGGCGTCAACGACGCGCGCGACTTCTTCCTGCTGGACGCCGGCGACGACGACGTGCCCAGCGGCGGAAGCATCAACGTGGGCGTGAACGACGCCGGCGACTGGCTCATCGGCATTGAGGCCGACGGGGTTGGCGCTCCGGTGGACTACACCCTGGAGGTCGCGATCGACCGCAACGATCCGAATTGTGATGAGCCCGACTTCAACGAACCCAACGACACCTGCGAGTTCGCGACTACGCTGACCCCCTCCGTTCGGGTCAACGGGTTCTTCTGCGGCCCTGGGGGGGACGAGGACTGGTTCACCGTGACCGTCGGAGACGGCGATGAACTCACCGTGGAGATGGACCTGTTCCACTTTGACGGGAACGTGGACATGATCGTCTACGACGAGCTTCTCAACGTGGTGGGGCTCAGTTTTGAGACCTCGGACCACGAGGAGGTCGTGCTGGAAGATCCGGGCGCCGGCGACTACTGCATCAAGGTCTTCAGCGACAGCTCGATCACCCAGAACGACTACCGCATTCGCGCCTCGATCCAGTAGCCGCGCGCTGGACCCGAGGAGGCAGCCGCCTACTGGACCACGAGGGTGCGTCCCGGTGCCCGGCTGAAGATCTCCGGCGCGTACATCGCCTCGGCGCGCGCCGCCGGCATGTCGTACGTGCCCGGCGTGGTCGCCCGCAGGTAGACCGTGTGGTGGTGCGTGCCGGGGGACAGATCGTCGGCAAAGACGAGCGCCCGATCCGGGTGCAGCTCCTCGTGACTGACAAACCATCCGCGACGACCGCCGAGTGGCAGGACCTTGGGTCCGCCGAGGCTCAGGTTGATCGGCTCGAGCCCCGCGGGAATCGGCAGGTTGACCGCCACATGGCGAACCCGCGAGCGTGCGGTCAATGTGATGTCCATCGCCATCAGAGTTCCGACCGGGACGGTGGCCCCCGGTGCGATGGGCCCGCTCTGGCTGCGCAGTGACGAGGTCAATCCGATGCCTCGTTCGATGGCCGTGAGGTCCTTGGTCGGTCTGGCGTACGACATGCCGAGGCGGTAGTACGCCCGACCTTTGCCGGCCCGCGCGAGCACGATCGACACGGGGCCCTCGCCGTTGGACTCGATGTCCAGTTGGCCCGCCACCGGATCCGCGCTGCGCCCCACGAGCCGGGCGTTGATCAGCGCGTCGTCCGCCACCCACGCCTTCACGGTCATGTCTGGCACCTCGCGCTCATAGACGGCCGCGTAGCGGCTGAGCCCGAGCACCGCGTAGGCGTTCTCCTGCGTGTTGCGCCACGTGCCCTGGCTGCGCGCGTCCAGAAGGCCCCGCGCCATCTTGACCACCGCGGGGTGGTCGGGGCGTACCTCGAGCATCGCCATGAGCGCGATTGCGTCGGTGCGCGTGTCGGAGTGGAAGACCTCACGGAGATCCCACCGGGCGGTCTCCACGATGTGCGCGGTGCTCTGGTTCTGCCCCACGGCCGCGGCCAGATCGGAGAACATCCCCTCCACGCGGGCGTCGCCCCGGTCCGCTGTGTGGATCGCCATCAGGAGGAACGCCTGGGCAAAGCGCGGCAGGCTCTGGCGCCGCTCGTAGAGCTGGTCCATCGCCGCTCCAGCCGGCCGCCCCGCCTGCGCCAGGGCGTGCACCGTGAGCGCGCGCCGCACGTCGTGCATATAGATGCGGTAGTCGGGCCAGTCCTCGTCCGGGGCGTTGGTCTGTGCCAGCAGCCAGGCCAGGCTCTTCTCGTAGGGGCGGTCCGGCACGGTGTGACCGGCCCGACGGGCCATGGTCAACACCCAGACGGCGTACCCCGAGGCGTAGGCATTGGGCTCCTTGCCGCCCGGCCAGTAGCTGAATCCGCCGCTCGGGGTCTGCATGCTCAGAATCCGCGCGATGCCGTCCTTCATGAATTGGTTCACGTCGGCAATGCCATCGACCGGGAAACCCATCTCGCCGAGCTCGCTGAGCGCGACCAGGGGCATCATCCGGCTCGAGGTCTGCTCCAGACATCCGTACGGGTAGTCGACCAGCGCGCGCGACGCATCGCGCAGCCCGCCCAGGAGGGTGCCGCTCGCCTCGATGTTTACGGAGACGGGGCCCACGGTGCGCTTGGGCGGGGTGACCGGCAGCGCGATGGGCTCGCCGTCGGCCAGGGAGCCGTAGCTGGCGACGTGCTCGATGGCCGTCGGCTCGGCGCGGACTTCCAGCGGCAGCTCGATGGCGTCGGACAATTCGCCGACGAGTGCCGTGAGCGTGATGGTTCCGTGGCCCACGCCGCGCGTGGACAGTCCGAATGGTACGCGCACCTGGCCGTCGTCGCCCAGGACGGCGGTGGCGCGTTGTTGGGCCAGGGCGAACGGGGCGTCGCCGTTGACCCCGGCGACGCTGGCCACGATCTCCACGGCTGAGCCTGGTTTGCCGCTGGCCACGGTGACGACGGCGGCGATGGTCGCGGTGTCGCCGGGCCGCAGCTGACGGGGCATCGCAGCGCGCATCACGACCGCCTTCTCGACCCGCAGCATCGCCTGCCCGTGGCCTGTGCGCCCCGGCGCGTCGTGGTCCGCGAGGTTGGATGTGACGAGCGCCATCACTCGAAACGTGGTGAGGTTGTCGGGGAGCTCCACCTTGGTCCGGGCGGCGCCGTCCACGATGGCGACATCCGCCAGGAACAGCGGCGTCGTCTCAAATTTGGAACGCGCGACGGGCAGGGCGATGCTCGCGGCCGCCCCGGTCCCGCCGTATCCCATTCCACCGCCACCCCGGCCAAAGCCGGACATGCCCACGCCACCGGTCAAGAGTGGGTCGTCGGACGGCTTGATCCACGGGTCCAGCAGTCGCCGGTACATGTCCGCGTAGCCTACCTCGGCGTTGCGTTTGCTCGTCAGTTGTTCCAGGAGGTCGACCACCTCGTAGTCCGTCAGCGACAGGACGGCCTCGTCCACGGCCCAGATGGTGGCGCGGCCCGTCACGGGACTGCCCGACAGATCGGCGACCTCGACCGTGATGGGTACTGTGTCCCGAGGGCCGGCGGTCGCAGCTGTACGGACGGCCACAGACAGCTGACGGTGGGAGTTGGGCACGCTGATCCACGCGTCCTCCCGGTGGAGAAGGGCTTTGCGCGTCTGCTCCCCGGGCTGCCAGAGCATGGCCTGCACCTCCACCTTCGGCACCCAGGTGTCGTCCACCTCCAGCTGGAACTCCGCCTGCTCACCGGCCAATTGGAACGGGATGCGGTCTCGCACGCCGCCGCGGTTGAGCAGCAACACGCCGTGCGCCCCCTTCCAAGGCGCGCGGACGACGACGTCGACTGTATCGCCAGGTCTCCGGTCGCCAGGGGCGACGTGCAGCTCCAGTCTGCGCGGCGGCTCCCAGGAGATGGGTTCCCAGCGTCCCGAAGGTACCCAGAAGGACGCGTCACTGCGGGCTGTGTGCGTGCCAGCAGTGGCAATGGCGGTCACCTCGTACGTGCCTTCCTTGAGGGTGCCCAGCGCGCAGCGGTGCGTGCGGTCCCCCTTGTCGTCGGCCTGACAGCGCTTGTGCACCACCTCCTGGCGCGTGTACCCGGAGATGAAGGTCCGCTTGCCTTTGCGCCCGTACTTGGGCGCCCACCAGGTCCTCTTGACCGTGACATGGATGACGCCAGCCGGTGCCGCGCTGCCGTCGCGATCGATGCCCTTGAACTCCACCACGCCGTCGTCGCCGAATTTTGGATTGGCCGGCACTTTCAGCGCCGCGTACGCCGCAGCCGGATGAACGGCCCATACCGCCTCGCTGCCCTCTTCCTGGAAGGTCGCGTCCTGGATGGCCGCGCGGAAGGCACAGCGGGCGGCGTACCCCTTCTCGCGCACATGCGCGTTGAAACGCTTCTCAAGCTTGCCGTCGTGCCCGTCAGGGCCGGGGTCCTCCGTGAGGGTGCCGAGGCCCATCGTGCCGCGCGAGTAGGGCGGCCATGCGCCTGCCACCCAACCGCCGTCGAGGCCCCGCACCAGGGGACCGACCGGTCTGCAGCCCGACTGTGAGCGAATGCGGCGGATGGGGGCGCCGCCGCCTGAGTAGTACGAGGCGACGATCGAGATCTTGATGTCGTCATCCTGGACGTACTCGGCGGCGTTGGTCGTGGCGGCGACGGAGAACTCGGGCACCCGGTAGTTCTCGACCTTGAACCGCGCCGACAGTGTCCCGAGCTTCGTCTGGCCGACGCTCGCCGAGACGCTCCAGCGCCCGAGCGCTGCATCGTTCGGCAGCTGGAACGTCGCGGTGAACTTTCCGCGCGCGCTCAGGCGTCGCTCCTCAGTGTGTACTTGCTGCCCGTCGCGGTCGGTGAGAACGAGGTGCACCTTCGTCCCCTCGGGGAGGTGCTCAACGCCGACTTTGCTGCCTGCGACGTCGCCGTGGGCAAAGCCGACGACATGGACCCGCTCGCCGGGCTTGTAGACGCCTCGCTCCGAGATGAGCTCGCCGGTCAGCTGGGTCGTCAGGGCCAAGGGAGAAAAGGGGGAACCGTACCCCGCCGCCGAGAGGACCAGGGGCACGGCGTCGTCCTTGCTCTGCGCCCATAGCATCGCGCCCGACTTGGCATCGGTCGGGACCGTGAGCGGCACCAATCCGTCGGGGCCCGTCACCCCAAGCTTGCGGTCGTTGTGACCGGACCAGAGGTTGACGGTGACGCCCGACACCGGTGTGCCGGTGGCCAGATGTACAACCCGAGCGAAGCTCTGACCGGCCGACAGCACGGTGGAGAGCCCCAGGTTTGTGACGCCAAACAGGCCCGCGTCACCGGTCGGGGCCGCGCGACCGTCCACGGTCTCCACCGTCATGATGCGCACGAGCTCGAGTCCAGCGGTTGGCTTGCCGCCCCCCAGCAGAATCTCTTCGGCCGCCCATTGGCTCGGGCCCTTCGGCGCGAGCTGCACCTGCGTCATGCGACCGGTCAGAGAGGCGTAGGATTGGGCCGCCAGGGGATCCTTGCCCGCGAGCCAGGCCTCACGAACCTGGTCCCGATCCAGGCGGACGCGCTCGACGTTGACGCTGTTGACGAAGCGCCCCGTCATCCCGATCCGCGCGGGCCGGGTCGCGTCCATGAGTCCGGCGGAGACGGACAGGGCGAGCGTGGGCGGGGGCGGCGCAAACCGAAGGCTGGCGCGGTGGGTCTTACCGAGTTTCTGGCCGTATTCGTCGCGCAGCTGGCCGGAGATCGTGACGGAATAGTCCACGTCGTTTCGGAACGTCCCCTCGAGTGTGATCTCGTCGCCCCAGATCTGCAGGTAGAGATCGTCGGGCTTTGGGCTCACCTTGACGTGCTTGTCGCCGCCGTCGGCCAGGGTGTTGGTGGTGCGGAACGTGACCGCGGCGCCGAGCGTGCAGAGCTTGTCTGCGCCGCAGTTCGTCTCGGCGATTTCCAGGCGACCATAGGTCTCAAACGTGGACCGGAATGTCGCCGTGGCCGGCAGCGGCCCGAGTCCCGCGGTCCAGCCGGGATCCACCACGACTTCGAGCTTGGTTCCCGGCTCGAGCTTGCGCCGGGGCCGGACGCCGACGGTGTCGTCCAGGTCCCAATAGATGTCGTGAGCGTGGGCCTGCTTGGCCGTGGGCCTGAACGCCCGCAGGGGAATCTCCGACGCGGACCCAGCGACGCGGAGGTGGACGTGTTTGGTGACCTGCGTGGGGGTCACGGGGTGGCTGAAGGACAGGAAGATGGGATCATCCAGGTGCACCCACTGCGACCGGTTCTCGGGGTGCACACTCGTCACACGGGGCCGATCTGTCTCGAACTTCCAGGTCACGGGCCCTTGGATGCTGTGGCCACCCAATGTCTGCAAGGGCGTCTTGAGCGTCGCCCCGTAGCTGGTGGCTGCTTCGAAGGGGGTTTCCGGTTCGAACACCAGGGTGTCCGGCGCCAGCCACCATGTCTTTCCCTTCACCGGCGGCTCGAGCGTGATCAGGCCCGTCGCGTCCTGCTCGTCGGCGCCTCCCAGGCTCACGACAGGCCCGTCGAAGCTGACGGTCAATTGGCCGGCGCTCGTGACCGCTCCTTTGGGCGCGAGCTCGCGAACCGAGACGGGCTGCGCCGTCACCACGGGCGCGGGGCCGAGTGGCGCCACGGAGGACGGGCCGATCCCATCGGCAATCCGAGCGGTGGGCGGTGCTTCATCGCCGGTCTGGGGCGCGGTGGGTACACAGGAGAACAAGAGTGGAAGCAGCAGCAGGTGTTTCATAGTGAGAGCCTAGACAGCACACGTCGCAAAAGGTTCCCAACTTGCGCCGGCCGGCGCGGTTCGCCAGAATCCCGCGCTGCATGACTTCTGACTTGTGGACACTCCTCCGCCGGGCGAGCGCCGTGGCCTCCCCGCGCCGTCACCGCGGCACACTTGGCGCACTGCTCAAGGGCGTGACTCTGGCGGACGCCGCCGACCGTCTGGCGACAGTTCGCGGCGACGATGTGGCCGTCACCCTCGGTCAACCCATTGACGCTGGGGGGGGCACGGTCTGGACGTACGCAGACCTGGGGCGGTTTGTTCAGCGCGCTTGCGCGGCACTGCGGGCGCGGGGCGTGACGCCCGGGCATCGCGTGGTGATCTGCACATCGAACGGCCTGGACATGCCGTTGTACTGTCTGGCGGCGGCACGGGCGGGGGCGGTGGCGATCCCGCTCAACCATAAACTCAGCGCGGACGAGCTGCGGTACATTCTGGACGATTCTGGTGCCCGCGCGTGCGTGATCGATGCCGCGGTCTATGGCCGGGTCGTGGCGCGGGACGCCGCGCGGTTTGACGGCATCGTGTTTCACCTCGCGGCGCGGCCAGGCAAGTGCGAGGTGCCGGGTCCGACTCTCTGGCAGACCATGGACACCGCGACGGTGGGGGCACCATTCAAGCCCGACCCAGACGACGTTGCGGCGATTTTCTACACGAGCGGTACCACGGGATTTCCGAAGGGGGCGATGCTCACGGGACGCGGGCTGTTGTCGCGCTTCGTGCCGCTGCTTGCGCGGCCGGTCTTTGTGCCGCGGACGCTGCTGTGCGCGCTGCCCATGGCGCATATCATGGGGTTTGTCACGCTCCTGGCGAGCCTGTTCAGCGGGACCCATGTGGTCTACCTGGCCCGGTTTCGCGCCGACGAGGTCACGCGCTGGCTGGCGTCGGGTCGCGTGGACGCATTCCTGGGCGTACCGAGCATGTACCAGATGCTCGAGGAGGCCGGGGCGTTGGAGCGGGACCTGACCGCGGTCAGGGTCTTCGCCAGCGCGGCCGACGTGATGCCCGGCGAGCTGATGGGTCGCTTCAAGGACGCGGGCCGGCTCATCAAGCTCCCCGGTGGGCGTGGCGTGCCGGCTCTGTTTGTGGAGGCGTACGGCAGCGTGGAATTGTCCGGGGCGGCGATGCTTCGTGTCAGCCCTCCGTTTCTGAGCCCGGCGCAGGGCGGATTCGTGGGCTGGCCACTGCCTGGTTATTCGGTGCGCATCGTCGATGAGCACGGAGAGGAGGCCGCCCGCGGCCAGGTCGGTGAGCTGATGATCACAGGGCCCGGGGTGCTGCACGGATACCACGGACGCGAGGAAGCGACGCGCGACACCATCCGCGACGGATGGCTGCGCACGGGGGACCTCGCCTCACGCGGGCGCGCGCGAACCGTACAATTCGTAGGCCGGCATAAGGACGTAATCAAATCCGGGGGATACTCCGTGTTTCCGGCCGAGATCGAGACCAAACTGCTTCAGCACCCCGCCGTCTCCAAGGCCGCTGTCGTGGGGGTCGCGCATGCGACCAAGCGGTCTGTGCCAGTGGCCGTGGTCTGCCTGGAGCCTGGAAGCGAGTTGGCAGCGGAAGAACTGCGGGACTGGATTTCTGAGCGCGTGGCGCGGTACAAGGCGCCGCACGCGATGTACATCATCGGTGAGGACGAGATGCCCTACGGCGCGACTGGGAAGATTCTCAAGCGCCAGCTGGCCGAACGTTTTCAACAAGTGAGCACGGACCAGGCTTGACGCCCAGGTTCGTAAGGCCCAATGTATGGCGCTCTTTTGGACGCCCTACAACGCAAAGAGGTGGGTTGAAGTGGATCAGGCGACCCTCGATAAGTTTCGCGAGCTCCTCCACGCCGAGCGGCGTAAGATCATGGAGAACGCCCAGGAGACCCTCAAGAACAGCGAGATTGAGCTGTCCGTAGACGACATGCCGGACGAGAACGACCTGGCCAGCGCGCTCTACGAACAGAACCTCGCGCTACGCTTTCGCGGCCGCGAGCAGAAGCTGCTTCACAAGATCGGCAAGGCTCTGCGCCGCCTGGACGAAGGCGAGTTTGGAGACTGCGAGGTCTGCGGTGACGAGATCAGCGAGCGTCGTCTTGAGGCGCGCCCGGTGACCACGATGTGCATCGCCTGCAAGGAAGAGCAAGAGCGAAACGAACGCTCGCTCGCCTAGCAGATGGACGCGCGCCCGTTCGGCCCGTACACCCTGACCGCGCCGTTGGGCGAGGGCGGGATGGCGGTGACGTTCAAGGCGACCGAACGCCTCGAACACATCGACGGCGAACGGGTCGTTGCGGTCAAGCAGATCCTGCCGAGCTTCAGCGACGACGAGTCCTTCCGCGTGATGTTCCTGGATGAGGCGCGCCTGACGGCGAAGCTCAGCCACCAGAACATCTGCAAGATCTACACGGCCGGCGAGGTCGACAACACGCTCTTCATCGCGATGGAGTTCGTGGACGGCGTCGACCTCTGGAAACTGATTCGCAGAGCGCGGGCGGATCTCGACACGGGTTTCCCGCTGCCGCACGCCCTCCACGTAACCCAACAGATCCTTCAGGGGCTGCACGCGGCCCACACCGCCACCGACACGGACGGCTCCCCGCTGGGGCTGGTGCATCGCGACGTGTCTCCCCAGAACGTGCTGTTGAGCCGCAACGGGGAGGTCAAAGTCATCGATTTTGGCGTGGCCAAGGCCCGAACCAACAGCGCGAAGACCGCTGCGGGGATGGTCAAGGGGAAGGTCATGTACCTGTCGCCGGAGCAGCTGCGCGCTGAGCCCCTGGACGCGCGCAGCGACCTGTTTGCCGTGGGGTTGATCCTCTACGAGCTCGTCACGGGGATTCATCCGCTGGCGGGCGAGACCGACGTTCAGACGGTCCACAACTACTACAATATGGAGATCGTGCCGCCGTCGCACCGTCGCCCCGGTATTCCACGCGCGTTGGACACCTTGGTGATGCGGGCGTTGGCGTCGGACCCGGCGCAGCGGTGGATCAGCTGCGATGAGATGGCGCAGGCCGTGGCCACTGGCCTTGCGCGCATCCATCCCGGCTACACGAGCCGCACTCTGCGCGAGTTTGTCGACTGGGCCATGGACGACGAGTCGGTGCCCTACGAGCTGCCGGGCGGTCTGACCCGTGTGCCGTCGACGCCCGCGCCGCCGGCGCGCAGCACCGGGCGACGCCGGGTGCGCACCGTCGTGGAGGACGACGTCCCTGAACAGATCAGGTCGAACGCAGAATTGGTGGCCGGGATGGGGCCTGCCGCGGCCGACCTCGGCCAGGCCCCGTCGCCAGCCGCAATTCCGGCCAGTTCGCCGTCACCGGCGTCGCCCGCACCACCACCTGGTCCGGCGGTTGCGCCGGGAACGCCGGGCGCCACAGCGGGTGTGCAGGCCCCACCGGCGGGAGACGACAGCCACTGGGCCTGGTACCTTGCCATCGCGGTTTTGTCGGTCATTGCGATCGGGTGTCTGGGGTTCTTTGGCCTCGCGTTCCTCTCCGCCCTGTTCGGAAACTACTGACCGTACGACCCCCCTTTTGCGGGGGAGGATCCCTCGAAAGACCGAAAATTTGGGGCCTCGGGCCGCGCGGCGGTACTCTCAGGGTGAAATGCGGCCCGTCTCACATCCCTTGTTCCTTCCGGCAACCCACGCAGCTGTACGCGGTGCACGGTGCATGGCGTACATGCACGGTGAGGTGCGGTGTTTGTCGGCGAAACCCCAATAAATACAAGGGGTTACGGACTGTTCATTTCTTGACTCCCCCCATGGCCGTGATTAGCTCGGTCATAGAGGGGATCGGCGTCCGCGGAGGACCACAATGGCGAAGGGGAAGAACCTCCTGGGTTTGGATATCGGATCGAGCGCGGTGAAGGCGTGCTTGCTGCGGGAGACTCGCAAGGGTCTCCAGCTGCAGACGTTTGACCACGCTCCGCTTCCGCCCCAGACCATCGTGGATGGGGCCATTATGAACTCGACGGCCGTGGTCGAGGCCATTGGCCAGCTGCTCACGCGGAACAAGATCAAGACCAAGGAGGTGGCGCTGTCCGTCTCCGGGCACTCGGTGATCATCAAGAAGATCCCGCTGCCGATGATGACCGACGAGGAGCTCGAGCAGTCCATCCAATGGGAGGCCGAGCAGTACATACCGTTTGA